>NZ_NEJZ01000020.1:0-139405 GCF_002113215.1 Pseudomonas sp. B15(2017) | reverse complement strand
CCCAATGCCCCCAATCACCGCCACACCCGCCCCACTCTCCCGCCGTTTCTCCGTCGCGCCGATGATGGATCGAACTGACCCTTCTTTTACCTCCCGTAAATAAAGGCCCAAACGCCTCGCCACCAACCCGCGTACCAGTTGCGTACCAGCTCTGTTCTTCTCCCTCCTTGCCCCATCCCCTCTGCCGACTGCGTTAGCAAATTTTAAGCAGCGGTTCTCGGCTCCAATCCTGGCACTGTCTATCGTCGACTCAGACGTGTTTCGTGAGTGTTAAAACCGCGCGCACGAAAGGCCAGCGAATCGCCCCGCCTGTACTTCACTCCGTTTTCAGGTTGACCCCTGGGAAAAAGGTAATTTTGGTAATTTTCTTTTTTTTAGTCATGAAAACATAAGAGAATCAGTAGGTTAGGCAGATTGAGCAAAGGTAATAATAGGGTAATAAGGAGGTTAGAAAATTACCCTTAGTCGTAGTAATTTCACCGACCTACGAAACCCTTTAAAATCAGGTACTTGGTGAAATATTACCTCCGGCCTTACCAAATATTACCTTCAAAGGTAATACCTCAAAGCCACGGTCTATAAGGGCTGCAGCCAGTTTTTCGCATCGTCTTACCAAAATTACCTTTTTCCCAGCCTCGAACTGAAATCAGCCCCCCGCAGGTGCCTGCTATGCTTCCTGCTTTCCGAACGGAGTCGAATACATGGCCAGCGAATACTCCCTCACCGTCGTCCTCGACAAAATGTACGAAAACCAATTGGGGCTTGAAGCTGCGTTGATGGAACTAGTGCTGCTAGTTGAGCAGCAAGGACATGAGGCCGTGGGGGAGAATGCCCGCGCAGCTCTTGAGCGAATTGGGGAGAATGCGGGTTTTATCAATCAGGGTCTGGCACGATTGAGAAATCTGGAGAAGGATTAGCCTTCGACGCCCCTTTTATTTTTTACACTTGATAGCGACATCATTGTCCGCGATCGCGAATGTTTGGGCTAATTCAAGGAACTTTATGAAGCCGTTGAAACGAAACGACCCTTGTTGGTGCGATTCGGGGAAAAAGTATAAGCACTGCCACAGAGATATCGAAAGTCAACCACCTGTGGAGGTTCACAAAATATTTCAAACTTTGGGATCTTTCAAAAAAACCAAAAAGTGTAGCGTCCCAGATTCACTCTTGCACGAATGTTCAAATAAAATAATTAACGCGCACACAGTTTCCAAAAGCTCGTCACTGAAGGCAATTGCAAAGAATGGCCACGTATTAAAAATATCCGTAGAGTCAAAAACCGATACCGCACCAAAGATAAAACTTGACGAGATAGGGATAAATAACGCTTCGACCTTCTCAGGCTTTTGCTCTATACATGACAAAAAATTATTTTCACCAATTGAAGACCAGCGATTTAATTCCTCACCGCTACATTGTTTTTTAGTCACTTACAGGGGGATAGCTAGAGAATTATTCAGCAAGGATTATGCATCAAAAACACTAGGCTTTATGAAGACCCTCGATAGAGGTAAAAGCTTAGCTCAACAGTTAGCTATCCAAAGCGCCTCAACCTGGTACGGAAATAGCAATAACTTAACGATAGGAGATCTGAGACACATAAAATCAAAGCTCGATACGATGCTGATCTCGGGGGATCATTCTGGCCTAAACTATACTGTTTTTACACTTGATGCGCCGCCCCCAATTATGGGGAGCGCAATTGTTGGCCCAACTTTCGACTTCAATGGACACAAAGCGCAGGACATATCCAGCAACCCGAATGATATGCCGGATTACATTGCTATCAATTCATTCTCTAGTGAAGGGAAAGGGTTTGTTGTTTTATCTTGGCTATCAGAACACTCTCAAACCTGCAACAAACTAATTAGACAATTTTTAGATAACAAGCTGACAGCGGATAGCTTAGCGATTTTCATCATCCTACTTATCGAAAACTTTTACATTTCGCCAAGCTGGTTTCATTCACTAGATAATGAAACGCAGAAAAAGGTAGAACACTTGTACTCACAAGGCATTGATACTGACACGTATGGCGATTCAATAAATATCACTCGACCCCTGCACTTCCCAGCGATAACAAATATATTAATGGTGCCGATGATTTAATTTACTTTCTCGCATTTTCTAATTACTCCACATGAAGTGCGGTTATGAGTAAAGTTTTGTCCTATAAATAACGCCGTTTATGTTCAATTGGTCTTCTCACCTGTTCCAGGTGTGGAGGCCTTTTTGTTGGGCTACGGAAGCCAACGTGGCTGGGACACATTTGCGTAGAAGTGTCACCCCTCCATTATCAAAATTACTCTTCTCCGAGATCGCCTTGAAAAATCCGCCTATGCATTCATAAGGGTCAGCAGCAGCCCAGCGTTAACACCCCACCTTCGTGTCCACAGCGGCGTCTTCCCCACGTCCTCCCAGCCACCTACCGAAATCGAACTCACATTTGAATGGCTAGGTCAACCACCATATTGACTTTTTCTTGATGTGCTATAGAATCTATATCACCCATCACAAAGAGGTGATGGGATAACCAACGGAAAACCACCAAGAGAGAGTCACCCATAGTGGAGTCGAGTATGAAACTCCTAGCCGAAAAGCCAGAAAACGTGCTCTTGCGCTTACGCAAACAGGACACGCCTACAGGGGTCAGCAGCGGCACTGTCGAGCTGCTTACCTTGGTAACCGGCATGAGCAAAACCGAAATGATTCATGTCGCTCTTCGGGAATACGCTGATCGCGTGCTACCGACCTACGACTTGGACGATGAAAACTTAACCGAAGCTCACATTTCGGCTATTCGCGCTGCCAGCCCAGTGTCGAATCTACCGAAGGAGCGAAGATCGAGAGGTATTTTTTGATGCAAACAGCTGTTCCCTATTATCCCCTGCCTCAACCGGCAGACATCCTGCTCGCGCGTTTTCCAACGCATTTGGCCAAGCACCTTCCGGGCCCTAAAACCCGGACGTGCTTGGTTCTTTTTATCTACGATGACGACCATGCGGTTGAGATCGCTTACGGTACGAGCCAAAAAGTCAACAAGATCTACCGGGGCGAGTTTCTTATCAGTGCCAACGACCCTGGATTTCAGGGCACCGGGCTCCGTAAAGACACCAAGTTCGACCTGAATAACCGAGTTATTGTGCCGTTCGATAATGCTTGGTTTGCCCCTCCGCTCTCGGGTCATATTGCCAGCCCACCGCCAAAAATTGGTCGGGTGCAACTGGAGCATCACAATGCCCTCCATAAAGCGTGGAAGGAAGCTGGTTTGCCCGTACCATAAGGCGGCCATCAGGGGTGCCACCAACGGTAGGTGGCATCTGCCATCAATGGCTGTGCATCCTTTTGAAAACCTCGGGATACGGGACAAGCTGAGCCTACCCGCTTACCTCCGGCCCGCTGATGCCCTTTGACTGCCAGCAGGACGCAGACTAGAAACGGTCTCGTACCATCGCTGTCGAAATAAAAAACTCACTGAATCAGCAGTTTTTTCGCTTACACACCGCGCAAGTACTGTGTGACGCCTACACCCTTCTGCCGTTCTCTTTCCGCATCTCGTATGCATAATTCCTGCACACCACTGCAAAAATTTGCAAACTATGCAATGGAAGATGCGTAGTCATTAGCCACAGCAGACCTAGACCAGCCCTCATTCTGCGCCACCCTACCCTTTGCATTTTTTTACGACACAAGTCCCGCTGGCGGGAGGGGGATAAGTGATTTTCCAAGTGTTTTTTTTTATGAGCGGACTGTTTACGCGGTGCGATATGCTCAGCACCGATCGTCAGTTGCGAGATCAGTCCAATGCCTAGAATACGTCGCGTCGACTCGAAAACTTGGCGACGCCTGGACAAGTGCGAGCGCAGGTTCTGCGGTGCTAGCATCCATCGAGGTTGGAGAGATGCATGACGCACCAGAGCGCTGAAGGGTATGTATTAGGGCTGGAAACCGCTAGATTCGGTCAAGGCTGAGCGGAAGCGTAGTCCATCGACTTTGCGAATGCAGCTGAAGCAGAGACGGCATATCAGCTACTCACCCGGGCGGCAGGAAACTATAGTGATAGTTAGGGATAACAATGGACACGCAGACTCAAGCAAAACGATTCAAAGAACTCGCTGACAAAGCGTTTCTGTTGACCAAAGACTTAACAGAGCTGGATATCCTCCGAATGCTGATCGAAGACTTCAACGACAGCACACCGCCCCCTGAAATCAGCAAGCTACTATTCACTGCTATCCGAAGCCTCATCAAGTCCAACAGCGGAATACATCAGGCTGACCTGCGAAAGATAGAGTCGCTTTTATATCAAGATCACATGTGGCTAAAGTCTGACCGCTTGGACCACCTGATAATTGAACAAATATTACATGGAGTAAATGAGCGCATCTTTGTACCATTCTCCGACGAGCGTGAGTGGGTATTAGCTATTACTGCAGCACGATTACTGAGTAAAGACCGTGCAGTTCCTATATGGAATGGTAGATACATATCTGAAAATGCAACGAGAGCCGCAGCCGCACGACTACGAGACAAGGGCTACGACATAAAACTAGGCAATGGCCGTTTCTTTCTGGAGCACGAAGAATCTCAGCGACTTACAGAAGAAATTGACTGGTTAACTAAGCAGGCTAGTGGGAAGCATTTGATAAGTGTTTTATTGGACGGTTTGCAGCGCAGGAGCAGGTTCAGCGGCTCGCGTTATCAGCTTGGGAGAACGGTCAGAACACTGGATTGGGATATAGAGCCCATGCCAAGTTATCCTTACGGCTACCTGATAAATCTTGCTGCAAAACATTTAAAAACCACCCCTGCCACGCCCAGGGCTCGACAAGGTACTAGGTTACTGGAAATAGCTCGCGACGTTGTTGCGTTGTTAGAACTGGAAGATTATTCAGCCTATGCGTTCCCGTTCGTCGAACCCGAATTTCTGCCAGAGTACGTGCGAAAAATGCTGAGAGGGGACTTCTGTCTAAGCTATAGGCAGCTAGATCCTAGCCACTGCATATTTATGCTGCAGGAGCTGTTCCGCTGGGTGAATGAAACAAAAATGAATGCGGCTCTGGGCTTTGGTATCTCGGATGTTATCAAGCTAGCGGAAATCGTTTTGCGAGGGATACCCGCTTCCAGTATAAACAAAGTTTGCTCCCTTGAAGACATTCGAAAGGCTAGCGGGATCGATAAGCAGACTTTTAAAAAAATGCTTCCTCATTTTATTCACAATCCGGACAATATTAATTCTAACTACCAAACTCCGTTCGACAGTCCTTCCGTAAACCTAACTTCGTTACCACTGGTCTGGCAACCGGGCGGAAAAGCGCTGATACTATCGCCCCCCCTAATATCGATTCCATTCTGGGAGGCCGCCGTCAAGGCCGTTAGCAGCGCATTCCCCGGCGCTAGCAAACAGATTGGCGATGCGCTAGAGCCTATGCTTGAGAATATGTTTCTAGCGCGAGGTATTGACGTATTCGCTCGTTCGAAAAAATACAAAAACGGAGAAATCGACTTAGCGATCACCACGTCAGAGCAAATATTTTTATTCGAATGCAAGAAAAAAGCACTAACTAAACCTACGCTCGGTGGAGACATTGTGGATGGCTTGATCGATATTTGTTTAACTTTTATGCAGGCTCAGTGCCAACTGACCAGTCACGAAATTTATCTATTGAGAGACGGTCGTATCGAATTCAATGACGGTACGGTGCTGGAACACAAAGGTAGACGCATAGAAAAAATCGCAATCACACTTCATGATTTCGGAAGCCTGCAAGACCGGATGGTCTCTGCCAATCTAATTAATAATCTTGCCTCGTCGCAAATGAACGCCAGCACCATGACGGACTACCAAGCCGGAAAATTCGAAGAGTGCAACGAGCTTTTAAAAAAACTGGACGTTCTACTGGCGCAAAAACAGGAACTAACCAACGAGTGCCACAACGAGTTTCACGACTCGGTCTTTCTGGGAACTCCCCAAGTCCACTATCTCCTTGAACACTGTCAAAGTATTGAGGACTTCTCAGCTGCACTCGGTCACGTTAAAACCGTAGTCAATGGTTCACTTGATATGTATTCAACTTTTTCGCAATTCCACGACTTAGGTTCTCGCGCGAAAACCAAGCTGTAGCCCCTATCTGTCTAGCCCGTCACATCGGCGAGCTCGGCCGAGAGTAACTCTGCCTTTGCAGCATCATTAAAAAACGCAGCGGCTTGTGTCGGTGCTGGTGAAGGCCCATGCGTGTGCTCTGCCAATTCCGTAGCTAGCTGACTAATCAGGTCCAGTGTGTCCCCCAAGACGCGCAGCACATTAGTAACTTCAGATCCCAACCAGGTTTTGGGCGACTGCAAGCGCTGACGCTCGCTAGTGATACTCTCGCGCAGTCCATGGATCTGCTCGACCATGTCCCCACCGACCGCAGCGTTGTACTTCCTGCCCACTAATAGGTTTAGGTCGCGTCCCGACGCCTGGTGCAGATCATCAACTGCCGCCAAGCTCGCGGATCCGCCTGACAGCAGCTTAAGCGCGCCTAGCGCCTCGATCTTTTTCACACCACCCACCGTCTCCGTTGAGTGGTCGTCGACGGCCCGCGTGTGGCTCTGGAACTGCTCGCGGTTGTCCAGGGCTTCAACCTCACGCTCGATCGCGTGATCCCGGATCTTGCCGTCGGTTTGGCGTAGCCAGTTGCCGTCCGCATCAACACGCTGCTGTGCGTTGCCGCTGTGTTGCCACACTTGGTCACCATTCGGCACCTTGGGCATGCTCAGGCCGTGGGGCAAGATCGATTGAATGTAGGGCTTGTTTGGCAGACCGTAGGCGAAACATACCACCACCCGCGTGCCTTCTTCCGGAAAGGCGTAAATGCCCATTTCCTCGCCACCGGTGGGCAGTGGCAGCGGGACACCGGTAAGCGTCGGGATGGCCGGATCTGGCTCGTCATCGGCGCCCAGGACTTCAATATCGACCGCGTAGCGCGGACGGAAGTCGTCGCAGATCCCGGCGTCCGCCGGTGCGTCGGCCACGGCAGTGACCCGGGCAAAGCGCGGTAGGTGATAACCGCCGGTGAGTTCGGGAAATTGGCGCTCTACAGCGCGGCGGATTGCGTCTTCCATCGGATGGCCATCTGGTCATTGGCGAGCGCCACACTGGTGACGCGTTCGCCGGCGTTGATCGTTGCACCTGGTCGCAGCCCTGGAAGGGCCGCCACCATTGCGCTCTGGTTGCC
This sequence comes from Pseudomonas sp. B15(2017), assembly GCF_002113215.1. NCBI lineage: Bacteria > Pseudomonadati > Pseudomonadota > Gammaproteobacteria > Pseudomonadales > Pseudomonadaceae > Pseudomonas > Pseudomonas sp. B15(2017). The sequence goes on along the minus strand of NZ_NEJZ01000020.1, from coordinate 132,185 downwards.
CTGGTAGCCGTCGAACAGCTCCGTGGGGATCTGCAGCGCCGCCCGGGCGCCAAAAAAACTATCGGCCCAGCTGCCGGCGAACACTTCGCCGTTGCCCAGCTGGTGCCAGGTGAAGTCGGGAATACTGAACACGCGGGCCAAGCTGTCCATGGCCTGGTATCCGGCAGCAAGGCTGTAGAAGTACGGTGCCTTCACGCCGGCGTAAGGCCGATCGGGAACGCGAAAGCGCAGGCCCGTCTGCTCGCTGATGGCAGCCAGCACAGCGCGCAGATCGACATGACGCAGGTTCAACGGCAACGGGTTGGCCAGCACAGCAGCCAGTTCACGGCAGAACAGCACCTGCTCTTTGGCATTGGCGGCGGTGCAACGCTCGACGTAACCGATGAAGTGGCGCTGCAGCGTGCGGTCGTTGTAGCCGATATCCAGCGTCACCAACCCTTTCAGCGGCTCGGCGGACTGCACGGTAAAATTCGCCCGCCCTGGACTGGTGGCGTCCAGTCGGACGTCCTCCTTGACCAGCGGAACGGGCGCGCCATTGATCGACAGAACCTTGTGCAGTTTCACGTCTGCTCACTCCCGCCCAGCCACTTGTCCACACGGCCCAGCACCTTTTCAAAGCCGCTCAGTTCCGGGTTGTCGCTCGAACCTGAGTTACTACCACCCTCACCGACCGCGCTACCCGGGGCGCCCTGGGCGTCGACCTTGTTGCCGGCACGCCGACCCTCGACCTTTTCCGGGTTCGACTCGCGCTCGCTCAGCGTGAACTGCACCAGCCAGGCTTTCAGGTTGTCGGCTTCCCGGGCGCTGACGCCTTCGGAAAACTCCACCTGGCGAACGCCGAACGCCTCGGCGGTGTCGTTCACGATGCGATACAGATGCAGCTCGCCGCCGCTCGCCGTGGCTTCGGCCAGACGCATCAAGTCAGTCAGCTGCACCCGATCAACGAAGGGGATCATCAGCGAGACGGCCAACGTTTTGGGCTTGAAGCCCTTGTGCGCCTTGTCAGTGTTGCTGGTCTGCCCCGACATGTCGCCGCTTTCGATGCGTAGATTGCCGGTGACCTTGAGGTTCTTCCCCTGGACTTTTTGCCCATCGAGCAACAGCGTCATAGGCCCACCAGCTCCCGTACAAAACTCAACCCCTCTTGCGTGCCCACCAGCAGCAGGCCGGCGCATTGCACCCACTCATGCCCAGGGGCATCGCCGCTCAACAGCTCCTGGCGCAGCTCGCTGGGATTACCCGGGCCAATCAGGCGCGCCCGTATGCTGACGTCGGGGTTACCCCCAGCCAGCAGGTTTTTCAGATCAGCCAATTGTTGATCCCGCCCTTGTTGCTGCGCTGCCTTGCGAGCGGCCAGCGCAGCCAGATCGCCCAGCGGCGAACTGTCGGCGGCGTAGCCCTCCAGCACGGCCAACTGGCCGGCCAGGGACTGTTTCGCAGCCTTGACCACCGTGCATCGCTCCAGGGGCAGTCCTTGCCAGCGCGGCAACGCACCGGCGCCGGGGATCTCCCACTTGTCAGTCTCAAGCTTCATCAGGTGCTGGGCGCGCCGCTCGGTGCGCACCAGGTCGCCGATCGGCATCAATGCGTTGAAACGCGACAGGCCGCTGGCCAACTGTTCCAGGCGTGTCCCCAGGAACAGAACCGACAGGGCATATTGCGGCCCAACCGGACGGCCCGTGTCAGTGGCGTCCTCCAGTTTTTTGGCCAGGTGTTCCAGCACGTTCGGCGCCGACAGGAAGCGCTGATAGCCCTTGCCTTGGCCGACGCCGCTTTGAAAAGGTGTCACCACCAGGCACGCGGGCACCTGACCCAACTGCTCGGCCAGCGCCGCCCGTCCGGCTTCAATGGCGCCTTTCGCGGCGTCGCCGACCGGCCCCGGGTTGGTGTTGGCCAACCCGCTCAAACCGGCCAACCGTTGCGCGGTGCTGGCCAGCTCGCCGGTGGCCAGATCCTTGGCAGCGGACAGCCTGCCCATCCATTGCGTGGCCTGTTCTGGCCAGCGCATCGTCACCGGCGCCCAGCTCATGCCGGCCGCGTCCAGGTGATGGCTTTCATCGCCTTGAGGTTTTTGTCTTTCAGGGCCTTTTCAACGGACTGGCGCAACAACTCGGCGCACTGCTGGGCGCTTTGACGAAAGCGCACCAGGTCGTGGCTGACCTTCTGCAGTTGGGCGATGGTGTGAGGCCGGAACGCCAGCACCTGGTCAGCATCAGTACACGGGTAAAAGTCATCCTGTCCCAGTAACACTTGGGCGTTCAGATTCACCTGGTCATCGATGGCGCTGCTGTAACGGTAAGCGTCGCCCAAGGCGTTGGAGTTGAAACCGCCGGCGACATACGCGGCGCAATCGGCGGCGATCGCCTGCAGCTTTTTCTCCCGGAGCGCGGCCAGCACGGCATCGATATCGTCGACCCATTCGCCGCCCTTCCAGATCTGGTTCGGCCCGGGCTTTTTCATGGTGAAACCTGCCGGCACCGGCTCGAAGCCTTCGAGCGTGCGCGGCTCGCCGGTCGCGGTGTTGTACACCACCACGCCGCCGAAATAGTCCACCAGCTGCCAGGCTTTGCCGTTCCACCAGGCCGCTTTATGTTCGGGGATCTGCGGCGGCGCTGTCTCCACACAGCCGCCCGGGATCATGTACACGCCCGGTTCCAGCGGCGATTCGTCAGCGGTAACGGTGCCCACCAAGATTCCCAGGTGGTTGGTCTGATAGACGATTTTCTCGCTCATGTTCGGTCTCAATACTTGATGCAGAAAAGAAGGGCCATGTTCTTGGGCCGGGTTTCGTTTCCGCCGGTAGCGGTCACATTTATGCCGTGGGTGTGGGCACCGCCTCCGCCTATGCCGACGTTGTGTGCGTGAAGTCCAGCAGCAACGATTCCCACGTTGTGAGCGTGGTTGCCCTGGTAATCGGTTCGGTAAGGTCGGTTATCCGCATTGATTCCAAAATTTTGCTCGAGCGTGGTCGCGCTGCCGCCCCCAGCACCCGCTGCAACTGAAATACCTTGGCCGTTATCGACGTATCGGAAGCCGTGGTCGTGGTTACCTTGGGCATCCGTCCAGGCGCTGTGGACGTGGTCGCCTTGTGCATCTGTCCAAGCGCTGTGCAAGTGATCGCCTACTGCCGTGGCCGAGGCCCCGTGCGCGTGGGAGTGGATCATCATGTCCTGAAAGGTGCCGAAGGCACGGCCCGCGTCGAGACCGCGTCCGTCGTCCCAACCGCGTAGGAACAGGCCGCGCAGATCCGGCAAGTTGAAGGTGGTCGAACCATCACCGGCGCCGTACAGCGTGGCGATGCGGGCGAACAAACCGGCAAAGACCGTGCGCGAAATGGCGGCACCATTGCACGCCAGCCACCCAGTTGGCGGCTTGTTCATACCGAACGCCGAGACCATGCCAGTCATCGATTCGCCGACCTGTTTCTGCAGCTTGTTCAACGCTGCAGTGGTGGCCAGGATCTCGCTGCTGTTGGTTTCCGGATCGTCGCTCTTCGCGTTCGGCAGGTTGCCCAGCTCCACGTCTTCTTTCGTCGTGCCCCGGGCGCGCAGGTTGGCGTAGTCACCGTCCCGCGCCGCCCAGTACTGGATCAGCGGCCCATTGACCGGCTCGGGCAGGCGCATGTCCGAAAAGCCCACCGATGACAAGTAATGCGCGACGGGCACGCAGTAGTGGCGAGCGCCGGCGGAATCGGTGTAGTCCGCCGGTTCACCGAACACCACTTTCCACGTCGCCACGCGATCGCTTAACTGGCGTTCCAGGCACACGTCCAGGGTGATTTTTCCCACCGGGATAACGCCGGTCACCGGCAGCGGCGCCGTGAGCGCAACACGAATACCTTCGATATAGGCCACGCCCGGGCGCAGCTGAAACCCGTTGGCCGTCTTCTCGAACTGCAGCGAATCGCCGAAGAAACAGGCGCGCCCGTACAGCTCACGGTTGCTCAGGCGCTCGCGCTCATCGATGCCGGCCAAGCGCACAGTAAAGTCATGCTGCCAGGTGCTGGCATCGATCGTTACGCCGGTCAGCGCCTGGGCACCGTCGAACGCAACCAGAAAGTTGCGGGTGACGTTGTTGCCGATCTGCAGCGGTGGGATGTTCTTGCGCTTTTGCTGCAGCGGCACGTAGGACACGGCGAACAACAGGCCGTCAGCGTCTTCAAGGCCAATCCAGTTGAAGTCCCAATCGCCGACGTCCGATCCCAGCTGCGCGCTGTAGACGATCTGGTTGGGGTTCACAAAACCGGCGTTTTCCTTGGGGATCTCGTAGGTGTGGACGATCTGGCCCACTGGCGGCTTGCCGGCGGCTCGATCCACCGGCGCTTCGGTGTCCAACCCGGGCACGTTGGCGAAAATGAATTTCGTGATGACCAGGGGCTTTTTCTGGCTTTGCTTCAGGGCGATTTGGCCTTCGCCGGCCAACGTAATACTGGCGCTCACTTTGCGCTCCTACAGGCTGGCGACCAGCGTTTGCTGGTCGTCGTTGAAGTCGATCAGGCCGATTTGCAGGCCCACCGGTGTGATGGTCACGAAGTCATAGCGCCGGCACGTCCGCCCGTACTGCTGAATCAGCACGCGCAGCAGCTCGGGGTTCAGCGACAGCTGGGCGTTGCTGAACTTGAGCAGCACCACGTCCCAATCCCGATCGGGCTGGCGCTCCTCGATCTCCACGTAGCCAACGCCCAGGCGCTCGAAAATGCGTTTCATGCCGGCGGTGCTGCCCGCGTCGACCGAGTTGATGAAGGCGTATTTCACGCGCAGACGGAACAGGCTTTCCGGCTCGCCGGTGAAGCGCGTCACGTCCCGCTGCCAGGCCCACAGTTCAAGGATGCTCAGGTGGCAGGTGTCCGGATCGATCTGCGAATAGGGCCAGCGCAGCCAGCCGGTGACGGTTTTCCACCAGGACTGTGCAGCCGCGACCAGCTTGGTAAACTCGGTGCCGCCGAGCCAGAAAGGCAGTTTGATTTTGATCACTGAATCACCACCGTCAGGTTCTCCAGACGGGGTATGGACAGACCGTTCACCACATCCACCATCGGCGTGATTTTCACCGCCTCAATGCTGGGGAACTGTTCGTGCAGTTCAGTGCAAAGGCGGCTTTTGCTGAATCGCGCTTGCGGATAGGTCAGCGTGGGCTGGTAGTCGCGGGGCGTGCTTTCGCGAAAGGCCGCACGTACAAAAAACTCCACCTCCTGTTTGAGTGTGGCTTTCTGCTCTGGCGTCTGATTGGAGAACGGCCAGACGTTCACCACTATGCTGGAAGGGGTTTCCGGCATGACCATAGCCAGCAGGTCATCGCCGTGGCCGTGGTTGCCCTGGTCGCGGATATGCGCGTTGATCTTTTCCAGGTAGCTGGCCGCCGGCACACCCGCATCAAACAGGATGTAGGCATTGGCGCTGCCTGGCCCACGCGGGGCGCCGTGTTCGAAATACACGCCATCCGGACGCACGCCCGGGAAGGCGGAAATCATGGCGCGATACACCGCGTCGGTGTGCCACTGGTTGACCGCTGAGAATTGGTTACGCACGCGCAGGCGCAACTGGTCGTTGGGTTCCGGATCTGCACCTGGTGAAGCCAGCCACCCGTCTTTGTTCACCACCTGGACAATGCCAGGGATCGGCACCGGCAGGATCGCGTAGTAACCCGGGGCCAGGTTAAAACCACTGCCCGCCTCAATCGCCTCGACCGGAACATCCAGCTGGAGCTGGCCCTGCTGGAACGTCGCCGGCGCCGTAGTGACCAGTTGGTAAACGTTGCCGTTGATTGCGGCGGACTGCACCACAATGCCCTTTTCCAGCTCCAGCACACCGTCCGGAATGGCCCGAGTGAACAGCAGCTTTCCCTGGGCCTTGGTCGCGCCCTTGCGCTCGACGTTGACCGCCCATGCGAGCGTGTCCAGCCAGGCGTCGACCGCTGTTTTCACAAAGAAGTTGGGCAGCACGGTCAGGCACAGGAAATCCAGCAGCCACAAAACCGGCTTCGTCACCAGTGCGGTCATCACTCGCCAGAATGGGGAATAGCTGCTGGTGTTGGCGACTTTCGCGCCCTGGGCTTCAACTTCCTTTTCCCATTCGGCCTTCAACGCCGCCTCGGTGGTCGGGATGCCGGCGTCGGCGATCACCTTTTTAAAATCGACGCTCACAGACTTACCTCAATCGATCCGAACTTCAGGGTTTTGGCGGTCACCAGGTAAACGCCTGGTTCCTGTTGGGTGATGCGTGCCGTCCCCGGCACCAGGCGCACGTCGCCCTCCACCAGCAGTTCCATCCGCTGGATGCAATCGCGCTGACGCAGGCGATCGCGCTCGGCCACCAGCGTCACCAGCAGCCCGCTGTCGCGGATCATGTGGGCGATGTCCTGGGCGATGCAGGCGCGGTCATCGATCAAACGGGGCTGGTTTGAGGGATCGAGCGCCAGGTCGTTGCCAACGATCAGCAGATCCACGTATTCGCTCATCCGCCCACCGCCATGGCGACCATGTTTTCCATCTCCAGCGGCGTCATCTGCTTGCCGGTGTTGATAGTCACGTTCTCTACATGCGTGCCTTTGTTCTGGCTGCTGTTGTTGTTCTGAATGCTGGTCAGCAGGCCGCCCGCCGGCACTGCAGACGGACGCGCCGGCGACAGGCTTGGAATGGCCGCATTGATGGTCTGTTGGGCTTTCTGCGCAGCGTTGGCGGTGTCGGAAGCGCTGGCAGCGGCGTCGGCGCCTGGCACTTCGGGCATGCCGCCGAAGCGCGCTTCGATATTCACGCCCGGGATGCTGTTCAGCAGCTCGATCACGCCGTTAACGGCCTTGGTGAAAATGCCGACGATGCCGTCCCACGCGGCCTTGGCCATGCCCGACCAGCCGCCCATGGAGTTAAACCAGTCGGATAGCTTCTGCAGCTTGTCGGCGACGAACTGGAACGCGGCCGTGTTCATCAGGGTGCTCGTCCACTCGTTCCAGAAGGCGACCGCCGCAACAATGACCGCCACCAGGGCGACGATCCCGACCACAATCCACACCACCGGGTTGGCCAGCAGCGCCGCGTTGACCAGCCAGATCGCGCCCTGCCACAGCATCATGGCGCCGCGAATCAGCGCCAGGCTGGCGCTCAGCGTGTAGATAACGGCGACGTAAGCCACGATGGCCAGCTTCTGCAGGATGAACACCGCGACGGTGCGCAGCCCCATCAGTTGGAAGACTTTCCACACGGTCAGCATGCCCAACCAGGTCATGCGGGCAATGCCCACCACCATGGTCAGGGCCGACATCGCGGCGACAATGCCCATGATCGTCAGCGCGGTGATGCCGATCACGCGGGTGATGTTCGGGAACAGCTGCGACCAGCGCACCAGGGTTTTACCGATGTCCACCATCTTGGCCATGAACGGCGACAGCACCGGGATCAGCACCTGACCGAACACCACTCGCATGACTTCGACCAGGGACGCCCATTGCTGCCACGGGTCAACCATCGCCCTGGCCATCTGCTCGGCGTTCTCCAGCCCGCGCACCTTGCCCAGCTGCTCGATGCCATTGCGCAGCCGATCGGTGTCCTTGGCCAGCGCGCCGATCACCTGGGCACCTTCGCCGCCGAAGGCCTCCATCAGCTTGGCCCCGGCTGACGCGCTGGTGAGGTCGCCGAACTTGCCCTGGAGCTTGTCCAGGATGGTCATCATCGGCAACACCTTGCCCTGCTGGTCGGTGAACTTCATGCCGAGCTTTTCCGAGGCGGCGCCGATGTTCTCGAAAAACGCCTTGTAGCGTCCGCCGGCGTCGCCGCCCTCCATGGTGCTGCTCAGCGTGCCGATCACCGCCATCTGTTCAGCCAGGTCGACGCCGGACGTCGTGGCGATCGCCCCGGCTTCCTTGAAGGCGTCTTTCATGGCCGCGCCACTGGTGCGGAACAGCTGCACCGCCAGCGCCGTCTGGCCGCCGAGTTTTTCCACCCACGCGCCCTTCCCCATCGCATCGGCTTGGGACTTCTGCAGGTTGTAGAGCGTGCCGACGTATTCGCCCATGGTTTCGGCGTCGGTCTTGGTGGCCTTGGCCAGCAGGTTGCTGGTGTTGGTAAACGTCGCCAGCTGGTTGCCGGCAAGGCCCTTGATGGCGCCCTCGATTAGGTACGCGGACGCCACAAAGTCCTTGGCGTTCTCGCCGTAGTTCACCGCGAACTCCAGCGATTTGCTGTTGAGTGCGGACAACGCATCCTCGGCCACGCCCAGCGATCGGACGTCTCCCAGGGCGCGATTGACTTCCAGCGCCGGTTCCATGGATTCGCGAATGGCGACCACGCCCGCCGTCAGCCCACCGAGGCCCAGGCCGATCGTCTTGATGTGCTTTTCACTTTGATCGGCAAGCTCGGAAAAGCCCATTTTCACCTTGCCCAGGGGCGCGGTGACCTTGTCCTGCAAGCTGAGAATGAAAGCCAGGCTGGCGCTACGGTCTGCCAATGTCGTTACCCGTTCAGCGCAAGGGCAATGCCGTTAGCAACGGCAAACTCCATGCGTCTCCAGTGTTCGTCCTCCAGCCACTTGGCCGTCCCCATCGCCTCGGGCGTGGGTTCGGCACCAGGTAGCCAGCGGTGCGTCAGGGCCATCAACTGGCCCAGGCCGTTTTCGCTCAGGCGCTCAGCGTGCTCGAGCGCTTTTTTACGATCACCTCAACGTTGGGCGCGTATTCCTCCAGCAGCGCGCCGGCGAGCTGCATCACCATCACCGGGTTTGCCAGCAGCGGTTTCAGCGTGGCCTTTTCCTCTTGCTTGACGGTGGTCATCAACAGGTTGTTGCCCGGGGCGACCTTGTTGGTTTGGGTCAGGGCGTTGAAGTACTTGGTCACGTCCGCCGGTGTCAGGTTGAAGGTGAATTCCTGCTCGCCGACTTCCAGGGTGATTTCGGTGTTTTGCTGGCTCATGGGGTATCGCTCTTTTTGAGGTTGGGAAAAGTGGTGCTCTGGGGCGCCGGCGATCGCCGGCAAACGCCCAGGGCGTATTGCTGCAGTCCGACGATCATTTGCCGGCTTTGGGCGAGTTGATCTCTGAGGGTGAAATAATCCTGTCGAGCGTCTGCAGCGAGTTCGGCGCGTCCTGCATCAGCCACGCGGGCGGTGCCGGCGGTGGCGGACACAGATCCAGCGGCGGGACAGGTGGCGCTGACGTACAGCCGGCCAGTGCCATTGCCAACAGCGCGGCGCAGGCGTTCGTTTTCAGTGCGTGCATCGGTCAATTCCTTGGTGTTTCGTTGGTCGATCGCGTCCCGCTCAGCGAGCATTTCGCCGCTGATGCGTGCTGCTTCGCGCAGGCCGCCGGCCTCCCATTTCGCGCTGTCGCGCTCGCGCCTGGCTTCGTCGCGCTGGCCTGCAAGTACGTCAAAACCGATCCAGGCAACCAGGCACAGCACGACCAGGAACAAGGCTCCGCGCAGCATCACAAGCCCTCCGCACACAGCCGGGATTCGGCCAGCCGGCGGTTGTGCAACCCAGGTACAAAGCGCTTCTGGCCCTTGGCGTCAGTCACAAAGGCCCATACCGGCGTCTTGCCGTCCGGTGCCCATGCCAGGGCTTTGCAGCCCTCGGCAATGCGACCGGCGTTGATAAGCGCGACCGCTCGACTGGCGCAGGTGCTGGTCACGCCGAAGTTATGGCCATGACTGGTGAGTGCGTCGAACGTGTTCTGTCCCACGTCCGGGTTGGTGATGCACTCGGCCAGCTGCAGCTGCGTTTTGCGGATCACCATCTGCTCAACCTCGGCGCACTTGGCCGGCGACCAGTAGTCGCCGACGATGACCGGGTACGGGCTCGTAAACCGGGTGATGCCTTTGCAAACCGTGGGCAGTCCGCCGGCGAGCTTGTCCGCGTAAACGGTGTTCTGGCCGTTGCCTTCCCAAGTGCCCAGGAAGATCACCAACGGGGTGCTAGCCAGCGCGATCACGCCGGCCATGATCCTGCCGCGCAGGCTCATGGGAACCACACGCGCAACAGTGCCGGCACGACCATCTGCAGCACGGCGCCCACCAGCGTCAGAATCGTGAGCAAGCGCCCGACCTTCGAGCCGATCACGTTGACCGCAAGGGTCAACGCCTGCTGCCCCTTGTTCAGTTCCTTGAGCTGGCCAGTCATGTTTTCGAATTGCTGTTCAAGCTTGGTCACACGAGTCGGCACAGTGTCGTGACGACCTTCAAACTCGTTCATGCGGTGCTCGATCACGGCGATTTGCCGCTCCAGCGTTCCCAGACGCGAAGTTTCAGTGGTCATCGGCGTTTACTCTTCTCGACGTCCGTCTGGCACGGGACGCACCGGGTTATGCCACCGTGCGCCTGGCGCGCCGGCGGGATTGGATTGTCGCAGTCCTGGCAATGGGTCAGGCTTGGCCCGACCGGCACAGACTTGCTCAGCTGGGCCTTGATCGCCTGGTCACGCTGGCGTTGCTCCAGCTCCTGGGCGCGGTCGAACCAGTCCACCATCAGCGCAGCCCCTCGGTTTCAGCAGCGGCCAGGTACGGCACGCCGTTGATACGGATGAAATCCGGACTGGTGACGTCGAACGGAACCTTGTGTTTGCTCTTCTCGCCGCCCTTGGGATCGATCGACAGCAGGCTGGAAACCTTCACCCGGCAACCGAACGCTTCCACGCGCATTTCTTCGTCCTCGCCGGCCTTGGCAAAGAACACCGCGTCAAAGGGTTTCAGCTCGCGGAAACTGCCCGCCGAGCGGGCGGCATCGACCAGCAAGTTGAAATTGGTGCTGTCCAGTTCCAGTTCGCCGGCGGCGGCGACGTCGCCGTCCACGTAGCCGTCCGGCACACCCCGGGTTTGGGCCACTGCCGAGTTGTCGGTGATGTCCAGGGTGCAGCTTTCGACGTGCAGCGCGATGTCGCCCAGGTTTACGTCAAAGTTCTTGCCGCCAATCTTCGCCATGGGGCGTTACTCCGTTTTCTCAGTGGAAAGATCCAAGGCGATGTTCGCGGTCAGGTCTTTCGGGCAGTTGTGGGGTTTGAGCTTGATGTAGGCCGCGACCTTGGTTTTCGTAAGCCAGGTCAGCACCAGGTCGCCGTCCTTAGGCGGCTCGATGTCGCCAGGGAACACCTGGCCCGCGAACGTGACGGACTTGGCCATGGCGCGCAGCGGCGCCATCAACTGGTTGGTGTTGACGGCCATGCTGTTGGGAGTGTTGTTCAGTCGGCGATCGGCCACGCGGCGAATCAGCAGCGGGCGGATCTGCCGAGCGGCCTTGTCGGTGATGCGCAGGTATTCCACGACCTGAAAGTCACTGCCGGCGGCGTCCAGCATGTTGCCGTCGCCCCAATACACGCCTGGGTAATCCGGATAGGTCTGCGAAACCGAGTAGCGCGCCCGATCCAGCTCGCTGCGCACAGCCGAGGTCAGCGGGACTTTTTCACCATCGATCGGAACAGGGCCAAGGCCCAGCACGGCACCGGTAGCCACGCGCATCGGGCTATCAGCGATGCTCACGGAAGCATTGGCCAGGCGACCGGCCAACACTCCCAGGTCATTGCCGTGCAACTGCGGTACGACCAGCACACGCGGCGCGGCGAGGTTGGCCAGCAACGCTTTGCGTTCGCTGACGTACTGCGCCCAGGTCTGTTCGGCGGTGACGCCAGGCGCGGACGCCATGACGAACACGCGGCGTCCGTAGGTGTTGTTCAGCGCGATCGCTGCGTCATGCATCGCCGACAGCTCGACGGCTGCGGTCACCGGTTTGGTAATCACCACGGCTTCCACGGAGTAACCCTGCTGCTGGGCTTTCTCCAACGCCTCGTCCCATTTGCCCTCGGCGCCGATCGGAGCCGCGACACATGCCCAGCGCTGGCCACCGTTGAGACGGGCGGCGGTGATTTGAGTTTTCAGGTCGCTGGCCGGAACGCCAAGTTCGGCGTCCAGATCGCTGTCCGTGTTCAGCGGCAGGATCTGGCCGACGTTCTTGCCGGCAGGGCCGATGAAAAGAAAGTAGCGCTCAATCTCGCTCACAGGCCCCTGGCCCAGGTTGAGATTGTCGACGGTGACTTGACCGAGTGCCATGCAGTGCCTCGTTAGCGGGGTGAAGTTAGGATTTGTTGCAACACCTGGCTAATCAGCAGGTTGGTGTCGCGTTCGGTTTCGGCGCCGATGAACTGGCGCTTCGGGAGCGTGATTTCCCAGCTCTGCGCGCCCGACGACTCGCTGCGCTGGTCATCCAGGATGCGAATCAGCAAACCTGCCTTGGCGTAATTCACATGTTCTTGAATCCACGCCACGGACGGTCTGGTCAGGCTCCTTTTGCCGGCCTGACGCACGCGAAAGCCCAACCGACGCAAGCGCTTGGCTTGTTTCTCGGTCGCGGCCAGGCCGGGCGGGGTTTTGTTCCAGCGGCGCATCTGCGCGGCGGTGCGGCGCTCGCTGACGCCGAAGTGCTGCTGGGCGGCGACCCATCGGGTCAGGGCGTTTTTCCAGCCCAGTTCCGCTTCATCAGCGGACACGCGGGTGACCACCATCAACTTGGCCAGGCCGGCTTCCATCTTCTTTTTACCTTTGCCATCGCCCCGGCGCGGGACGAACGGCGTGCCGTCCAGGTTCTGCTGGTCGCGCACACGCTTACGGCTCATCGTCCGCACGCGCTTGGTCACCTGGTTCAGCAAACGCCGGCGCAACTGCGGCGGCAGGCTCAGCAACGCCAGTTGCTCACGCACGCCCAAGCGTCCGCGCACGTCGAGTTCGAACGTGCTACGCCCCGCCATTGGTGGCCACCTCGCCGCGCTCAGCGATCCACAGATCAAACGGGATGAACGCCCAGGTCTTGCCGAAGGCTTGGATCTCGCCGTCCGGATCTTCAGACAGGTACTGCGGCTCGACGAATTCCAGCGTGACTTCCACGTCGAACAGATCGCTGTCCAAGGGCTCGACAGCGAATTCCGGCGCCGGCAGTTCGTGGCGGTCGCGATCGGCGTCGTGAGTCTCCAGCCAACTGCCCACCAGGGCCATCATGCGGGCCGGATTGGCGGCGAAACGCTCCAGGACAATCACGGCGCGATAGTGCATGTCGGCAAAGTGCATGCCGTCGACGTCGGGTTTCCAGATCAGCGACAGCTTGACCTGCTCCGTCCAGCTGTCGAGCTGTTCAGGCTCGACCAGGCGTCGCTCCAGTAGGTAGGCGGTCAACGTCTGCAGCTTGGTCATAGCAGCGCCGCCGTGATGCGGCCACGGCCCTGCAGAGCGCGCACAGCCTGCTGACTGAATGCCAGAAACGTGTCTTCACGCTCCGGCGCCTCCTTGCCGGTGTTCTCGGCGCTCTCGCGGCGGGTCACGGTGGGGAACTGCTGCAGGGCGCTGGCCTTGGCGCGGCAATACACGGCGCGCTTGTACAGCTTGGCTTTCAATGCACGCTCGGGCAGCAGCATCGGATCGGCTGTTTCTACGGCGACGATGCCCGCTGCCAGCCAGCTGGTTTTGAGCTTGGCCAGGTCGTCGTTGACCTCGGCCATCGCGATAAACAAAGCGTCAGTCAGCAGGTCGCCCAGGAACTCCGCCGGCAGGCGATAGCCCTTCTGAAACTCGGCCACGGAGAGGTTCGGCCAGAAGCCGTCGTTCTCGATCGCCTGTTCCACAATGGTGGTGGGTTTCCCGGAAAAGCTCATTGCTGACCGCTCGAATTAGGGCGGGGAGACTGTTTTTTCGTGGGGCTGTCCATAAATGGCAGACACACGTCCACAGGTCCCCGCTAGGGGGGTAGTCGGTTATTGGGCGCCGGTGACGGCGGGTGCTTGTTTGGCGATCGCCTTACGGCACTTCGCAATGCGTGTCTCGTTGCCGGCCTTGGCGTGCAGCTCGGTGGAACGTTCCAGGTGCTTGAGCGCCGTTTCCCACTGCTCGGCCTCCATGGCGCGCATGCCGATCAACTTGTGGTACTTGCTCGGAATCTGTTCGGGCAGATCCCATTCACCGTCGACACGCGGTAGCAGGTCGGACAGGTACGGCTCCGGACTGCGCTGGGCGTTGTATTCACGGAAAGCCCATTCGATCACCGCGTCCGCTACGAACGTCTGCACGTTGCGCTTGAAGCGCTCCGGCATTTCCTGGCCCTGCTCGATCGCGAAGTCCGCCAGTTCCAGACCGTCTTCGAACTGCTCGGTGTCGAACAGCCAGACCATCACCTGCACCAGGACGGGGTTCTGCATCACCAAGCCCGAATCCATGTAGCGCTGGATGAAGCCTTGGTACTTGGGCAGCAACTCAGTTCGCTTAAGCGTTTGCTTGCTCGCCAAGTTCTTTAAATCGCTCAAGCGCTTCAGGTCTTCATCCAGCGAGGCTTCCATCAGCAGCAGGTGCTTTTTCGCGTTGGCCGGACTGCTCAGGGCTTCCGCCGGCGAATACGCCAGCGGTGCCGCTGCAGCAGCGATCACTGCAGCGGTTCCCTGAGCCAAAATGCGGCGCTTGTGGGCAAGGGCCAGGCTCATGCGACCAGCTCCACGTTTTCGGTCAGCGCGATTTTCTCCAGCTGCTCGATCACGTAGCCCTCGTTGCGGCTGTTGTAATCCTCGACGCGGGAACGTTTCGGGTTGTCCACGGTTTGCTTGCGCCAGCTGGAGTCCTGGAAGTAAATCGACAGGTTGTCCCAGCTGGTGACCAGCACGCCGTTGACCGGGAAGAACGGCACGCTAAAGCTCGGCAGACCGCCGTAGGTGGCAATCACCTGGGCGTCCTCGATGCGCTCTTTCTCGGTCGGGGTGTCGCCCTGCTTGGCGTACAGCTTGGCTTTGTCAGCGGCCAACAGGTCGGAACCGATGATCGCCACCAGGTCGCCGCCGTCGCGCAGGCGTTCGTCCACCATTTGCTTGGTGTCGTGCACCAGGGCGTCGAGATTTGCGTAATCGCCGTTCGGCCCCATGGTGACCTTGCCAGGCGCCTTGCCTTCCTTGAGTACCTGCTGCGGCGCCTGTTCGCGCATCTGCTGCAGCCAGCCTTTGTTCACGTCCTGCAACATTGGATAGGCTGCGATGTCGGTCTGCGCTGCCGCGTGGGTGCCGTGGAAACCGACCATGATGCGATCCAGGGCGATCTGTTTCTGCACGGCGGCGGAGTAGCGTTGATGGAAGTCCGGAAACTTGGCCCAGGCATCGATCTTCGCGTAGGGTAGGCCCACGTCCGATTCGGTCGACGACAGTTCGTAAGTGCTGTCATCGAGCGCGGACGCATCTTTTGCTTCGCGATCGGTGGTCTTGGTGTTGGTGCGACCAGTCACCGGGCCGGACACGCCCAAGAAAACCTTTTGACCCTTGATCTCGCTCACGCCGATGACGTTGATACGCGAAAGGAAGTCCGATTTTGCCGTGATGGCGTCGTTAAGCTCTTGGGCTACCGACGGTTCCACGCTGAACTGTTTGCTGGCCAGGTCGACGCCGTAGGTTTCGGCGAGAGCAAGCTGCAGCTCGGCATACATTTTCGCGCCATAGGCGCTCAGGGAATGAGCAGCCATGGTCAAAGCACCCGCGCTTTGGACTTGTCAGTCGGGCCGGAATTGCGCGGCAACTGTCGTCCGGTGGAGGTGTTCTGCAGCGCAGTGAACTGCTTCTGCAGGCTGGTCAGCGCTGCAAGCACTGCCTTGTTGCCGCCGCCGTTGCGCTTGAATTCGCGCTGTTCCTCGGCAGTGGTGACGATCTCGTCGACAGCCGTGCTGACGTCATCGATCGGGGCTTGATCGGGTTCCGGTGCGTCTTCGGCTGCAGGCTCGATCACGGCCTGAATGCCGGCAGCGACGACCAGCAGCTGGGCCAGCAGGGCTTTCAAGGCCGTTGCGGTAGCTTCATCCATTGGGGGTTTGCTCTCGGTTGGGGTTTGCGGAGTGGTTTCGGTGGGCGTGTCTTCAACGCCGAAACGCTTGAACAGGCGGGTAAACATGGCGGCCAGGCGCCCGATCTCGCTCTGCGGCTCGATTTCGCGCAGGGGACCGAGCTCTTGTGAGGCGGCGTAGTACGCGGCGCGACTGGTGCGATTGGAGAAATACAGCTCTTGAGTGCCGAGGCTCGCCGGCGAATCAGTCACCGCCAGGCCAGTCAGATAGGCCTTGCCGCTGCCGGCGAAATTCGGGGTGATTTCAATGCTGCTGAACAGCTTCTGGCCCTGGTCGTTGAGGTACAGAAGGCGATCGTTCGGTTTCAGCTGAGCTTCCAGCGCAATTTGGCCAGGCTCCAGATCCTCACCCTCTTCAACCAAACGCACGGCGAATACGGTGCCGTGCGAGCCGGGCCAGCGTTCGTGGTCGCACCAGATCACCGCCGTGTATTTGGCAGGCGTGTAGGTCTCGGCGATGTCGCGCAGTTCCTGGGGCAGGATCTCGCGGCCATCGACGGTCGGGCCGCTGGTGGCAACACGTTTCCAGTAGGAGACAAGGGAACGGGGCATGGTCGGTGACTGCGCTCAATCGTTGAATGAGCCGCCACGATAGGGAGCCGATTTGCCCCAAACAAACGGTTGGTTTTCGGCGTTCTCCTATTTTCCGGATATAGGCGAATGCCGGGATTTAACCCCGCGTTTCCAGCGTTTTCGCCGCATAGACTGCGGCCCATGAACTACCCGACCGAAGTCAAAGAAGCCGCAAAACGCCTCTACCTACGCCGCTGTTCGGTGAAGGAAATTCAGGCGCATTTGAAGCTGCCCAACATCCGTATCGTCTACTACTGGATCCGCCAAGGCGCCTGGGACGAGATGCTGACGGATGAAGAACCGTTGAGCGCAGTCAGCCGGCGGATCACCCTGATTCTGGAAAAGATCGATCCGCTGACGGACGCCGAGCTGAAAGAGCTGGAGCGCCTTACAAGCCTGCTGGAGCGCCTAAAAAAACTCGCGGCGAAACCTGCGCCGGCAGCGCCTGCTGACCGTCCGGACGAGCCTGACGAACGCCAGCCAAGCCAACGCCGTGAGCGGCGCGAGGGCGGCGGCAAGAAGCGCGAAAAGAAGGCGAAGAACGACGTCAGCGGCCTGACCGAAGTGGACTTCTTGGATAAGTTCATCTCGAAAATGTACGGCTACCAGAAAGAGCTGTTCGAGGCGAAACAGAATCCACTGACCCGCCGTGTCCGGAACATCCTCAAAAGCCGTCAGGTCGGCCTGACCTACTACTTCGCTGGCGAAGCGTTCATGGACGCGGTGTTGAGCGGTGATAACCAAGTGTTCCTGTCGGCCAGTCGATCGCAGTCGGAGATCTTCCGCAGCTACATCATCCAGTTCGCCCAGCAGTGGTTCGGCATCGAGCTGACCGGTAACCCGATCACCCTGAGCAACGGCGCCGAGCTGCGCTTTCTCAGCACCAACAGCAGCACCGCTCAGGGCTACCACGGCCACGTCTACGTCGACGAATACTTCTGGATTCGCGACTTCGAAAAACTCAGCACAGTCGCCAGCGCCATGGGCACCCACAAGAAATGGCGCAAAACCTATTTCTCGACGCCCAGCGCCGTGTCGCACCAGGCGTACCCATTCTGGTCGGGCGACGAGTTCCGCAACAGCAAACGCGGCAAAAAGGCCGGCGGCGAATGGCCGAGCGAAGCGGCTTACACGCAGGGCGCGCTGTGTCCGGACGGTCAGTGGCGCAAGACGATCACCCTGGACGATGCGATCGCCGGCGGCTGCGATTTGTTCGACCTCGAGCAGCTGCAGCTGGAGTACGACGAAGACAAATTCCAGCAGCTGTTCTATTGCAAGTTCATCGACAGCACGCAAAGCGCATTCAGCCTCAAGGATCTGGAGCGCTGCTATTCGGATCTGTCGTTGTGGGAGGACTACAACCCGGATCTGGATCGTCCGTTTGGCAACAGCCCGGTCTGGCTGGGCTACGACCCGAGCCGAACACGCGACGACGCCACCTGCGTGGTCATCGCGCCGCCGCTCGAACCCGGGGCGAAGTTCCGGATTCTGGAGAAGCACAGCTGGCGGGGCCACTCGTTCACTTACCAGGCCGCGCAAGTCAAGAAGCTGACCGAGCGCTTCAACGTGCAGCACATCGGAATCGATGTCACCGGCGTGGGTTACGGCGTATTCGACCTGGTGCGCGACTTCTACGCCAAGGCAACGCCGATTCACTACAGCCTGGAGGCGAAAAACGCCCTGGTGCTGAAAGCCCAGGACACGATCCAGGGCAGTCGCATCGAGTGGGACGCCGGTTGGACGGACATTGCCCAGGCATTCCTGACCATCAAGCGCGGCGCCACCAACAGCGGCCAGATCACCTACAGCGCATCCCGTACCGAAGCCACCGGTCACGCCGACATTGCCTGGGCGGTGATGCACGCCCTGTCCAACGAACCTTTGAACACCAACAAGCGGCGCCGTAGCCGCTACGTCACGAGTAACCAGAGCAGCCATGGCCAACCGCAAACGCAGAAAGCACCACGTAGCCCAACCACAGCAGCAACCGATGCGCTCGTTTACGTTCGGGGAGCCGGAACAGGTGCTGTCCGGCAACATCGGCGAGTACGTGGGCGTGTTTCCGAGCGACGACGGAAAAATCTACAAGCCACCAGTATCGCGGGCCGGCTTGGCGAAGCTGTTGCGCGCCAACGCGCACCACGGCGCTATTCCGAAGTTCAAGCGCAACCTGCTGTTGCGTGAGTTCATCGCCTCGGCTGGCTGCAGCACTGAGACGATGGGACGCGCCGGACTGGACTACATGGTGTTTGGCGAAGCGTACTTCTACAACGACACCAACGCATTCGGCCAGGTGCTGGAGCTGCAGCACCTGCCGGCGATCAACATGCGCGTAAAGGTCGACGGCGGCTACGTGATGCTGCTGCCGGACAACAAGGAAATGGAGTTCGAGGCGCACGAAATCTCCCACGTCCTGGACTACGACGTGGAACAGAACATTTACGGGATTCCGGACTACCTGGGGGGCTTGCAGGCGTTGCTGCTGAATGAGGCCGCCACCCTCTTTCGCCGGCGCTACTACAGCAACGGCGCGCACGCCGGCTACATCTTCTACACCAACGACCCGGATCTGACAGAAGAGGACGAAGACGAGCTGCGCGCCCAAATCAGCGCCAGCAAAGGTGTGGGCAACTTCCGCTCGATGTTCGTCAACATCCCCAACGGCAAAGAGAACGCGATCCAGATCATCCCGGTGGGCGACTTCCAGGCGAAAGACGAGCTGGAGAAGGTGAAGAACATCACCCGAAACGACGTCATCGCGGCCTGGCGGATGAACCCCGCGCTGGCCGGCATCATCCCGGAGAACACTGGCGGGTTTGGCGACATTGAAAAGATCGATCGCGTGTACACCAGCAACGAAATTCGACCGATTTGCCAGCTGTTCGATCAGCTCAATGACCGGTTACGCGAAGACAGGCGTTTTAGCTGGAAGCCAGCGACAGAAGCAGTTGATACCACTGCATGAAACACCTTTCGGAGCGAATGCCACTACAAATTGTGGCAATATGGTGGCGATCAGCTGCCCCTGGGGAGGGACACTATGAGAGTTGTTTGCAAGTGCGGCCACAAGGGCCGAATTGCTTCACGGGAAGAGGTAACAACGGAGTTCGTGAAGCTGTATTGCCAATGCCTGGACGCAAGGTGCGGGCATACGTGGGTGTCGAACCTGACGTTCTCACACACGCTCAGTCCGTCTTCGCAGACCTTCGAACGCATGTTGATCGATCGGTTTCGCGAGTTGCCCAGGGCAAAGCAGCGGGAGCTTTTCGAGCAGTTGGGATCGCAGGCGGTGGCGTAGGTACAAACCGCCGGGGCTACAGCGCCGGCGATCGGGATCATTCAAAGAATGACGTTCAGCCCCCTATTTTCTCCCTTGGGTTGATTGCCAGTATCTCGGCCAAGCGGCGGACTTGTTGCTGTTCAACGCTGCTTAGCCTGCGATACAGAGCGACCAACCGACGCTCGATGTTGGTGAGCCCGACTAAATCTGGCTCGTTGTAATCGAACGCGGCATGATCGTTCTTCTTGCGATCCAACATGCTTACTACTCCATAAAGTGCATTGCTGAAGCGACTTTATGGGGCGTAAAAAAAGGCGATGGAATGAGAGCTTTCCCGATATTTGTGTTCTTTTGTCGCGGTTTAAGAGCGACGTCGAGCAGCGTCATCTGCCATGGCTTCAAGGAAACGACAAATTGCTCGCTGATCTTCATCAGAAATAGTTCGGAATTGTTTTATCAATTCTTCTTCTGCAGCGCTGAACAGTTGACCCAACGGAGTCGATCGGCGACCGGTTAGCACATAGGCCGCATCTATGCCGCGCTCTTCAAGTGCAGATACGTATCGAAGATCGAGCGAACTTGCGCCCAATTCGTAGTTTTTCTGCGTGCCTCTGCTAACGCCTAGCAGCACACCAAAATCAGTTTGATTCAACCCCAAGCGCTCGCGCTCTTCCCTGAGGCGTTCACCCACTCGATCCGCTATGAGCATTTTTTTAACCATCACCATTGACCTGGTCATTTTTTGACCAAAAATCACCACAGACAAACGCAAACAAACAGAAACGAACAAGGGGTGCACTATGCCCGCCACCGTTACGCACGAGCAAGCCCGGGCTGCGCTTGATCGAAAAGGCGTCAGCATCGCGGAATTCAGCCGCAGACATGGCTTGAACAAAAATTTAGTCAGCGACCTTTTAAACGGTCGGATCAAAGGTCGCCGTGGGGAGGCACATCGAGCAGCCGTCCTACTTGGAATTAAAGACGGCGTGATTGAACAGTAGTGCCACGGAAAGACAGGGAAAAGTAGAAGATGAAAAGTCTGATCCTAGATACCCGCAAGGAAGTCACCAGCGAGATTATTCGAACCTACGCCGGTGGCCGCGAGGCTGCAGCCAACCGCTTGGGAATGAAGTTAAAAAAGTTCGATAACCATGCTTACGAAAACGCTGGCTGCTCGCCCCTCAGTGACGCGCAGATATTCATGCTCGAGCAGGAAAGCGGCACATACCACTTGGCGAACTACGTCGCCTCGATGTACGGGGGGCGCTTCATTCCAGTCGCCGACCCGGAAACACTGGATAACGTCGAACTCTATGCCCGCTCTTTGCAAGTCGCAGCCAAACGCGGCTGCGTTGACCAAGCTATTGCTCAAGCACTTGAGGACGGATCAATCAGCGAAGAAGAAGCCGAACTGATTCTGGACGCCAACAACCTGCATTTGGCAGCACGTCACGCCGAAGTGCTGGCGGCGATCGCACTTTACCGTGAGGGTAGAACTCAATGATTAACGCGCCTGCAGTAAAGGAATATCAGGACATGCTCAAGACCGCAGCGTTGGTCTTTCTTGAACGTCACAAATGCGAACACCTGAGCGACGATCAGCAGCTGCTAAAACGCGCAGTCCAACACCTGGTTGCCGACTTTGACGTGCTGACACCCACCGCAGAAAAAATGGTTCACCTGGCCTACAGCGACCTGTCTGCAGCCAGCGATCGGCAGCGGCTGGATGTTCTGAACAGCACGTCTACACACACTGTTATCACGGACACAGGCACCGGTCAGATTTGGGCCATCCCCGTCAGCCTGATCTATGAACGAATTCTGAACGCACCGGACAACGGGCGCTTCCGCATCACCACTCCGTAATACCCAACCAACAAACCCTCCCGATCCCCCATTCCCGTGGGTTTGGGTGAGCTGCGCCCGAAATTGAGGTTTGACGATGGAAAACGCTCTGAACATCCACGCAAAGCTGCCGCCGGAACAAGCTCAGGCGCTCTTGGCCAACCTGCGTGAACAGTACCGTCTCAGCCTCAATGACCTTTGGTACGCAGACCAATACCGATTCATTCCCGAAGGCCTGCGTCACGGATCGATCCTCGCTAATTGCCCTGTGATGGCCGCCCAGAAACACCTGATCGGCGCCCTCTCCCTCTGCCTTAAGAAAGTGAAGTAACGATGAAAGAGAAACTGCGTAGCGACGTGATCGAGCGCCTGACAAGCGATTACGGCCTCAAGCACCGGGCAAACACCGACTATATGCGCGGCGGCACCTGTCCGAAATGCCGGCAGAAGACGTTGTACACCCGCTTTGACGCTCCTTGGTTGGTGATCTGCGGCAGACCTGAAAAATGCGCTCATACCCTGCATGTAAAGGAACTGTACGAAGACCTGTTTGAAGACTGGAGCAAACGCGCGCCGGCGACAGATCAACACCCCAATGCAACCGCCCGCGCCTATCTGGAATTTGCCCGGGGTTTTCGCCTAGAGCTAATCCAGGGATGGTTCACACAGGAAAGCTATTACTCGGCAGAACACAATGCTGGCAGCGCCACCGTGCGCTTTGCCTTGGAGAAAGGCGGCTGGTGGGAAAGGCTGATCGACCGACCCCACCGTTTTGGAAAGATGAAGGCTCGCTTCAAATCCAAGGACAGCTATCGCGGCGTCTGGTGGTGCCCGCCCTGCGTCGACCTGCTCGAAGCCAAAGAAATCTGGATCGTAGAAGGCATCTTCGACGCGATCGCTTTGGTGCATAACGAAATCGCAGCCGTATCCGCCATGTCTTCGAATGCGTTCCCGGAGGAATCCTTACGGGCGCTCGTTCGTGACCGTGAGGGGAAGCTGCCGAAGCTGGTCTGGGCGCTGGACAACGAACCAGGTGCACATACCTACACCAAACGCTGGGCCAAGCAGGCGCGGGCGCTCGGGTTCGTTTGTGAGGCCGCGCAGATCCCTCTCCGTGACGGGAGGAAGACCGACTGGAACGACCTGCATCAACGTTGGAGTTTCATCGAAGACGAGAGCCAACGCGCCGACCAGATCGCGGCTGACCTGAAACAGGCGCGGCACCTGGGTGCGCTGCTGCTGGCGGAGAGCGCCGCCGAAAAAGCGCTGCTCATGTACGACTGGAACAAGCGCGGTGAATTCCACCTGGGCTTCGGCAGCCGCCTCTACTGGTTCAAGTTGGACATGGAGAAATTCAACCGGGCGATGCAGGACATCGAGGACAGCGAGAACCACGACGACCAGTTGCTCAACCAAGCCCAGCAGCGTGAGAAAGCGCTGCAGCAATCGGGCAGCGTGGTCGAGATTGCCAATTGCTACCCGCAAGCCCTGTATTTCCAGCGCAACGAAGTCACGGACGAGTCCTGGTATTACCTGCGCGTCGATTTCCCGCACGACTCCGAAAGCGTGAAAAACACCTTCACCAGCGGCCAGCTGTCCGCCGCCAGTGAATTCAAAAAGCGCCTGCTCGGCATGGCCGCCGGCGCTATGTTCACCGGCAGCGGGCAGCAGCTCGACAAGCTAATGAAGGACCAACTGTTCGGCATCAAAACCGTATCAACCATCGACTATGTCGGCTACAGCAAGGAATACGCCTGCTACGTCTACGGCGATATCGCGATCAAGGACGGCATTACCTATAAGGTCAACAGCGAAGACTATTTCGAGTTCGGCAAGCTGCGCCTGAAAACCCTGCAGAAGGGTGTGCCGATCAAGCTGCAGCGGGACGGCAAAGACTTCAACGAACAGTGGGTACGGTTGCTATGGACCTGCTTCGGCGCCCAGGGCTTCGTTGCGCTGTTGTTCTTCTTCGGCTCGCTGTTCTGCGAGCAGATCCGCGCCCGTTACCAGTCCTTCCCGTTTCTGGAAGCCACCGGCGAGGCCGGCGCCGGCAAGACCACCCTGCTCAACCTGCTGTGGAAGTTGCTGGGCCGCGAAGGCTATGAAGGGTTCGACCCTATGAAGTCGACCAAAGCGGGTCGCTCGCGCCTGATGGGGCAGGTCTCCGGCATGCCGGTGGTGTTTCTTGAGGCCGATCGCCACAGTGACGATCGGGCGCACGCGAAAACCTTTGAATGGGATGAACTGAAAGACTTCTACGGCGGCGGCACGTTGGCCACCAAAGGCGTCAAAACCGCGGGCAACGAAACGTACGAACCGCCTTTTCGCGGGACCATCGCCATCAGCCAAAACGCCGCCGTGGTGGCTCACGAAGCGATCATGACCCGGATCGTCAAGCTGCACTTTGTACGCCCGAACGTCACCCCGGAAAGCCGCGCTGCAGCGGACAAGCTGAACGCCCTGGACGGAGGCACACTCAGCCATTTCCTGATTCGGGCCGTCAGTAAAGAGTCGGCCGTCCTCGAGCTTTTCGCCCAGCGCATGCCCGAACACGAAGCCAAGTTGCGCCGGCTGCACACCCACTGCTTCGACTGCGGAACCGAGTTTCCAAGCGAACAAGGTAACTGCCGCAGTTGCGGATCCGACCTGCGCGGATACATCCGTGTGGAGCGGATCAGCAAGAACCACGCGCAGTTGCTTTCGCTGCTCGATGCCCTGCGCCTGGTTCTGAAACTGGACGAGCCTCAGGTAGCCGCGACCCAGCGGCAGATCGTCCGAATGGCGATCGAGCGCCAGGCCTCAATCAGCTCCGACCACCCGGCCGTTGCCGAATTCTGGGAAGTCTACGACTACCTCGAATCGCTCAATGATGACCCATTGGTCGATCACAGCAGCGACCCGAGCGTCATCGCGATCAACCTCAACGAATTCAGCGAACGAGCCGCCGAACACAAACAGAAGCTGGCCGACGTGGCCACCCTGCGCGACCTGCTGAAAGAGTCCCGCTCGCACAAGTTTCTGGAAGCAAACAAAGCCGTACACAGCGCAGTCCGCGCAGCGATGAACAGCAGAACACCCTTGGCGCCGAGCCGTCCCACAACGGTCAAGTGCTGGATCTTCAAAGCGTGAAAAGGAGGCTACACCGATGCAAATCCAAGTTTTTATGGGGAATGCCGGCGACGGCAACACGAACAAGCTGCAGGAGATCATTGATCGCCTGAGTGCACTGGGCAAGAGCCAGCCGGTGATTCAAGCCGGGGCTTACGGCGAGGACGGGCTGCTGCAGATTCTTGAAGTTCGTGCGGCAGGTGGCCAGCGCGAAGTCCTGGTGGACTCATGCAGCCCACAGCAGATTTTGAGCGTACTGGAATGGCAATCCTGTACCGAGGAAGACCCGAATTACGCTGACCTGGTTATTCACCTGGCCTGTCGGGACTGACGGAATAGAAGCGATGTCGAGGAGTTGCAGCTCCCCGACATCAACCACCACTGAGGGCAACACCATGGAAGCAAGGCACCAAAGCAGCAGTGATTTAAAGGCTAACACACTCAACAACAGTGACCCGCATGCACGGCATCTGATGGCTATCAGAATCGTAGGTACAGCGCTGTTTGATTATCGCGTACGGAAAACTGAAGCAGCGCGGATCCGGCTTGAATGCCTTACCAATTTCGCTAAGGAGTTGGGCGACATCGATGCGGCAGAGTTCGCTGTCGTCGCTCAACTACTGGCAGGCAAATCAACAACCGACCGCCCCCCAACTGATCGAACTTACTCACTCGAAGGAATCGCACTATGAAAACGCTCTTTGTACTGATGGCCCAATACAATGGCCAAGTGGTAATTCCCTTGGATCGAGTGTGCCAGGATTATTTCACGCACCTGACAACGGATATGTTTCAACGCAAGGTTGGTGCCGGGCAGATAAAGCTCCCGATTACTCGCATGGAGCCGAGCCAGAAAAGTGCGAAAGGTGTTCATATTGCAGACCTGTCGGCCTACCTGGATGAACAGCGCGCTGCAGCAGTCAAAGAAAGCAATCAACTGAACAGCGCGCCGCGCAGCAGCTAATTCACTTCAACGTTTTGGCGCCCAGTTTTACGGGCGCCTGCAGGATGCGCTCGAACCATTCCCAAGTTGCATATACGTCCCCTCGCCCGCGCAAGTGGGTATAACGGCGCATTGAGTTCCAGTCTCGATGGCCCGACACGCTCGCCACTCGCGGAATATCCCAATCCATTTCAAAAAGACGACTGACGCCTTCGTGGCGCAGATCGTGAAAATGCAGATCTTCAATGCCCAAGATTTTGCAGGCCCTTGTCCAGGACGTCGACACGGATTCAGCGCTGTAAGGAAAGATCTCAGGCAACACTTTAGGCATTGTCTGAAGGATCTCCCATGCTTCTGGCGGCAAATGACACCAGACGTCGTTACCGATTTTTTGCCCAGGGTTCTTCATGTCGCGAACCAGAACCCGATGGCCTGCTTCATCCAAGTCATCCCACCGGATCCGGGTAATCTCTTCTTGCCTACGTGTGGAAAACAACGCGAAGCCCGTCAGCTTTAGCATGTTGATAGAAGCCGGACGACGGCTTTGAATACTTCCAAAGTGCGTCAGCAGTTTGTCGAGCTCTCCCAAGGAAGGCCGGCGATCGCGCTCGCGGCTTTTCATGTTGTAACCGAGCTTTTTCAACACTCGGCGGGCGTCCGCCATTGCGTGCGGATCCACCTCATACCCCCATGCGGGCCGGGCGATCGAGAGAACCGCGCCCAGGTGTGCAAGATCGTTACCGGCGGTTTGAGGCTGAACGCCCCCGCCCTCCTTGCCCATGCGCCACAACGCATATTCGACCAGGTGCTGGCTGCTTACATCTCTGTCGTTCAACCTCCCCAGGTAGGATTCGCTGATCGCCTTCAACGTGCCGAGCTTCGTCTTCCCGAGAGGTCGCGCCTTGGTCATCTCGGCCAAGTACCGATCGATCATTTCCTTGACCGTCGCACCAGGTCGGTTTGCCCGCTCGATCGCACCTGGTTCGTCCAGTTCGGTTTCTCTTTTACGCACCCAAGCCTGTGCGGCCTGTTTTCGGGCGAAGGTCTGGCTCTCTTGGTAAACTTGCGCCCCATCGCGAAACAGGCGTATCTGTGCCGTGTAACTGGTGCTGCCGTCGGTGCGTTTCCGTGCTCTGATCGTGGCCATAGTCAACTGGTACAATTTGGAAAGTGATTGGTACATTGTACCAACCGACCTCAGAAAACGCCTATTTACCCCCTGAAACCGGCTTAAAACACGTAGAGCAAAATGGTACAGAATTCAGCTACATACCCAACAAACACCGGCTCTACGCTGTCTAGAAGGTTCTCCGTTGCGCCCATGATGGATTGGACTGACCGTCACTGCCGGTACTTCCTACGCCTGCTGTCGAAAAACGCCCTGCTCTACACCGAAATGGTCACCACTGGCGCTTTGCTCAACGGAGATCACGAACGTTTCCTCCGTCACAACGAAGCCGAGCATCCTCTGGCGTTGCAGTTGGGCGGTAGTGTTCCGCTGGACCTGGCCGCTTGCGCGCGTATGGCGCAGGAGCACGGTTACGACGAGGTGAATCTGAACGTTGGCTGCCCGAGTGATCGGGTGCAGAACAATATGATCGGTGCGTGCCTGATGGGGCATCCGCAGTTGGTGGCGGATTGTGTGAAGGCGATGCGGGATGCGGTGTCGATTCCGGTGACGGTGAAGCATCGGATCGGGATCAATGGGCGGGACAGTTATGAGCAGCTGTGCGATTTCGTCGGCACGGTGCGGGATGCCGGGTGCACCAGTTTTACGGTGCATGCGCGGATTGCGATTCTGGAGGGGTTGTCGCCGAAGGAGAACCGGGACATTCCGCCGTTGCGTTATGACGTGGCGGCGCGGTTGAAGGCTGATTTTCCGGAGCTGGAGATCATTCTGAACGGCGGGATCAAGACGATGGAGGCCTGCCATGAGCATTTGCAGACCTTTGACGGGGTGATGCTGGGGCGCGAGGCGTATCACAATCCTTATCTGCTGGCCGAGGTGGATCAGCAGTTGTTCGGCAGTTCGGCGCCGGTGATTTCTCGGGCCGAGGCGCTGGCGCAGTTGCGGCCTTATATAGCCGAGCATTTGCTGGCCGGCGGCGCGATGCATCACATCACCCGGCATGTGCTGGGCCTGGGCACCGGGTTCCCGGGGGCGCGCAAGTTTCGTCAGTTGTTGTCGGTGGATATCCACAAGGCCAAGGACCCGCTGGCGTTGCTGGATCAGGCGGCGGAGTTGCTGGCCGGGCGTTGAGGCCCGGCCTGAGCGGCTGAGGGTCAGGCGGCTGCGGCCGCCGTCCAGTTGACCCAGCCAAATTGCCAGGTCGCGAGGATCAGCAAGCCGAAGGCGATGCGGTACCAGGCGAAAGTGGCGTAGCTGTGGTTGGCAATGAACTTCAGCAGGCCGCGCACGGCGATCATTGCGAAGATGAACGCTACGACGAACCCCAGGGCGAAGACCGGCAGGTCGCTGCTCTGGAACAGTTCGCGGTACTTGTAGCCGGAATACACCGCAGCGCCGACCATGGTCGGCATCGCCAGGAAGAATGAGAACTCCGTGGCGGCCTTGCGTGACAGGCCGAACAGCAGACCGCCGATGATAGTGGAACCGGAGCGCGACGTGCCCGGAATCATCGCCAGACATTGCACGCAACCGATCTTCAGCGCATCAGCCCATTTCATGTCGTCTACATGGTCGACACTCACTGCATGATCGCGCTGCTCGGCCCACAACATCACGATACCGCCCACGACCAGGGCAACGGCAACGGTGATCGGGTTGAACAGGTATTCATGAATCGTGTCGGCGAATAACACGCCGAGAATGACCGCCGGGAAAAAGGCGATCAGCAGATTGCGAGTAAAACGTTGCGCATTATTCTGGGTCGGCAGGCCTTTGACGATCTCGAAGATCTTCGGGCGAAATTCCCAGACCACGGCCAGAATAGCGCCCAGTTGAATAATGATGTTGAACGCCATGGCGCGTTCGCCGCCGAACTCCAGCAAATCGGCAACAATAATCTGGTGGCCCGTACTGGAAATGGGCAGGAACTCGGTCAGGCCTTCTACCGCCCCGAGTATCAGCACCTTGAACAAGGTCAGTAAATCCATTAATCCTCCGTCGGCACGCTCTTTTACGGCGCGCCGTTAAATGCATTCAGGCATTGAGTATCTGAAGTAAAACAATTGGCAGATGCATACCCATTGCCCGACTCGGGGACGGAGAATATGTCTTATCAAAAGCCACACTCAAGGCATGTTAATAAACGTCCGTATGTGAACTTGTCGACGTTATAGCCAAAAGACGGGCCGCCACATAAAATGTGACCCAGCTCACACTGCTCTGATACGTATGCAGTTGAGTGGTGGCCAAGGGACATAAAAACAGGTCGCGATAATTACAAAATAGTGGCACCATTCCATATTGCCACCATCTAAAGCCCCCAATTTCGTTAGTTAACAGCCCCGAAAAAATCAACTAAAAGCTTGAATCGCTTAATTATTGTTAGAAAACTCGGGAGCCACGTCTAAAATCCGCGCAAATGTTACCAATTGTCAGTCACAGACGAGAACCGGTGCTTTAACATCCCGATGTCAGCACCTTATTCGAGTCAATGCATGATGCTCACAGGTAACTTAGCGACTAGAAGCCCGCGCCGCACAAGCGACGAACCAGGTGTTCTCACTCTGGGTCGTACCCGTGGCGTGGCTGAACACTTTAGCGCGCTAATCGCCAAGCACGTGCAGTCTGATCTGGCCATTGAGGCCGACTCTTACGCTAGTTCATATCAACAAAATGAATATCACGGCTTGTATCGGGCCATATTCATTGTCATCGACAGCCCTCAGGCGCTTGAAGACAACCTGGCATTGGTGGAAAGCCTGCGCAGCGATAACTTGAAGCCGATCATTTGTGCGGTGATCACCGGGCGCGGCGCGTTCAACAAGATCAAGTATTTCCTGGCCGGCGCCGACTTCTGTATCAAACTCAATACCTTGTCCGATGAAAGCGGTGACCTGCTGGGCGAATTCTTCAACAGTGAAGAATGGCAACGCGATACCAGCCTGGTGCTGGACCCTACCCGCATTTGCCTCTCGGACACCAACAAGAAACTCGATATTTCCTTTGCCGAAATGAAGATCCTGCAAGCCTTTGCGCAGACCGGCAATCACATTCTCAGCCATGATGAAATCGCCAGCATCATGGGGCTCAACACCCATTTCTACGATCCTCGGGCGCTGGAAAAATCCATCAGCCGCTTGCGTGGGAAAATCAAGGACGTGTACGGTACGAACGCCATACAGAGCATTCGCGGGTATGGCTATCGTCTGATGCGGGGGTTGATCTCGACCGCCTGATTCAGGGAATCACTCTTTTTGCAGCTTACGAGGGAACGTCTGATGCAACGCACTAAAAATCCGATGTCTCACTGTTTTAACTGCGTCACATATCTAATAAAAAGCTGTCAATTGCATGAGCGCTGCAACACTTAAACATAACAATAAACCATTACTCTAAAAGCAGACCGAGTGGAACTTATCGAGGGCCATCATTGGGCCCAGACCCTGCCTATCGATTATTTCCGAGGAAAACATTGCTCGCCTGCCCATTATTTTTTTCGCCAAATTTGGTGTGTACTTTAGGAGAGAGACATGGAAACCAGCACAACCCTCCCAAGAAAATACTTTGTTGTCGTGACTAATAGCTCGGCGTCGCAACGTGAACTTGAGAACATCCTCTCCAGCGAGCGTTTCAATTCGTTTGGCACGTCTCAGGCACAAATGTTTATTGAAGGTGTTGCTTCGCCCTCTTCCACTCCGATGCTGATGGAGTTCACTTACCCACGCGGCACAAGGAAGCATGTCGCACGCAGCATCGAACATGATACCCAGCGCATATTGGCCACCCTCGAATCGGAATGGCTGGCCGCACAATCGGCGCATTCATTCCACAGTTCCACGGCCATGTCCGAAAACCCCACCGATACTTCCCGCACGATCGAATCCGACACGCCGTGCACCGAAGCCTGGCATCTGGACAATGATCAGGGTGCATTGACGAAAGAAGGCGTCGAAATCAGTCTCACCGGGCTTGAAACCGCACTGGTCCGCAAGATGCTGCACCATGAAGAGCGTGTTGTCAGTCGGGACGATCTGATCCTCAGCATCGGCCGCGAGCCGGAACAATACCGGGGACTGGAAATGTGCCTGAGCCGTCTTCAAGACAAGTTCAAGAACGCCAGCAACGGTGAACGTTTGTTTCGCGCCGTGCGCAATCGCGGTTACTGCCTGATCCAGGAAGTTGTTGCCTAAACAATATTCCTCACGCCAAGACAAACAGATACAAGTGCGATTACAAAAATAAAAAAGCACTCTGTTTGGTTTCACCCCTCCCTGGTTATACCCGCCGCCTGACCCCACCTACGATAGCAAACACAAGATTGATTATTCACCCCCTGCCTTTCGACCTTTTCTAACGTTTGAATATTGAAATTTCAAATAAGTTGGCACTGTGCCATCTTGTTAGAACTCGTCAGACAGCATCCCCGGCAATAACTTAGTCTATTGACTGATGACAGTTCCGCATACCGGCGTTGTTACCTCAGGACACTGGCTCAAACAACAATAACAAGTCTGCTTAACAACTCGGCTTTCTACTGTCGAAACCTGAATGGACGTCTTTTGGGGATATCGTATGGATCTTTCTCTTCGTATCAATCGAAACACCGGCCTCAAGGGACTGACCTTTTGGGGCCAATGGGCGCTGGCACAGAGTTTCATTGTTTCACTGTTGTTCTTTCTGGCTGAACAGCACACCGGAACCGTCGAGTTCTATTACCGGATGTGCACGATCCTCGCGGTACTGGCGTCGGTTCCGGCCTATACATTCAGCGGCGCGTATCGAAAACGAGACAACTATCTGACCGGGCTGGGACGGCTGTTCATGGGTTGGTTCATGACCATGGCCGGGCTGGCGTTCATCGCCTTCATCTGCAAGGCCGATGCACTGTTCTCCCGCCAGGTCATCCTTGAATGGGCGGTGTACGGTTTCCTTGGCCAGGCGCTGCTTTACGCACCGCTGCATGCGTTCTCGAAGTTCTACCAGCGTTCGCGCAAAAGCGAACACAAGACCCTGATCGTCGGCACCGGCGAACTGGCTCTGGGCCTGGCGAAGAAGTTGAGCCAGCACGAAAACCTGCCGCTGGTCGGCCTGGTCAGCAACGGCGATACCCCTGGCCTGGAAGCGGATGCCCCACGCGTCGTCGGCGCTCAGGACGAACTGCTCGAACTGATCCAGGCTCACGACATCCGCCGCTTGTACATCACATTGCCGCTGTCGGAAGCCGCCAAAATCGAAGCGATGTATGTCGACCTGCTGGATGCCAACGTTGACGTGGTCTGGGTGCCAGACCTGAACAGCCTGACGCTGCTCAACCATTCGGTGAAAGTCGTGGACGGTCTGCCGGCGATCTACCTCAACGAAAGCCCGCTGACCAGCCGCCCGACCGCCGCGCTGAGCAAGAGCCTGGTGGAAAAAGCCGTCGCCCTGTTGGCCATCATTCTGTTGAGCCCGGTGCTGCTGGCCGTGGCGCTGGCGGTGAAGCTCACTTCGCCCGGCCCGGTGTTCTTCAAGCAGGATCGCCACGGCTGGAACGGCAAGGTGATCAAGGTCTGGAAATTCCGCTCGATGCGCGTGCACGATGACCGTGAAGTCAAACAGGCCAGCCGCAACGATTCGCGCATCACTCCGGTCGGTCGCTTCATCCGTCGCACGTCACTGGACGAGCTGCCGCAACTGTTCAACGTGCTGCAAGGCCACATGGCACTGGTCGGCCCACGTCCGCATGCCGTGGCGCACAACAACTACTACTCGGGCAAAATCCTCGCCTACATGGCCCGTCACCGAATCAAACCGGGCATCACTGGTCTGGCGCAGATCAGCGGTTGCCGGGGTGAGACAGATACCCTCGACAAGATGGAAAAGCGCGTCGAGATCGATCTGAAGTACATCAACAACTGGTCGCTGTGGCTGGATGTGAAGATCCTGGTGAAGACGCCGTTCACCCTGCTATCGAAGGATATTTACTGAGACGCAGGGCTTGAGAAGGCAACACCGCAAGGGGACGAGAGTCCCCTTTTTTGTGGGCGGGATTTGGGGGTTGGTCGTGGCTGTATCAAGATTCCCCTTCACCACAAACAAAAACGGGAGCCTACAGGCTCCCGCTTTGACTCCACACCCTCCCGAACCTACTCGGTAATCTTCCCGAAGTTGCGGTAGAACATGTCCCCTTCCCGACTGTCCGTCATCGAATGCAGCTGGAAGCTGCGGTTGAGCCGCGCACCACCGTCACGGGTCAGCGGTGCCCACACCAGGTTGGCGCGGCGCATCGTCGACATGCTCATCATTTCGTCGAACGGGATCGACAGGTACAGCCCCTTGTCGAAACTACCCTCGCCATACTCGGCGCTGCCAGCCGTGGTGATGGTCGCCCAGGCGCCAAAGCGCACGCCGTTGAAGAACTCGCGGGAGATATCCACCGTGCCGCCAAAGTCGCCGGCCAGATAACGCCCGACGCTGACGGCCGCCAGCGTGTCGAACGGCAGATCGGTGTAGCCGGTGATATGGCCGGTCCAGACCGAGTAATCACGCAGGCCGAAACCCTGGTCGAACTCACGCTGACGCACGTAGTTCAGGTCCGCACCGATCGACCAGCGCTTGCCGGTCGGACGAAACAGCACCTCGCCCCCGACCCCGGCGAACATCGACTCCAGATAACCGCCGTAGACCATGCCGTACAAATCCTTGTCCAGTTGCTCGGCGTGGCTGACCTGGAACAGCGGCATGGTGGTGTCCGACGTGGTCAGGTACTGACGCAAGTCGGTGCGCACACGGGGCAGGCCGCTGGGTGCGTCGTATTTGAACTTGTCGAAGTTGTTGATCAGGTTCTGACTGAGCAAACCGTTCCACCAGGTGTTGCGGTTGAAGCGGTACTCGGCGTCCAGATCCGCTGTGAACTGATAGAGCAAGCCATCGGGGCCGCCGACGTTCTGTTTGAAGCCCAGGCCGACGCCGTAATTGAAGTGCTGCGGCGCTTCGGTGTAGAGGGTTTTCTCGTTGCGCGGCATCGCCGGGTTGATCTCGGTGGTGCGGTGCAGCGATTCCAGCGGCTCTTCGTTGTTGATCACTTCGCGGAAGGTCTGCCGGGGCACGCTGGTTTCTTCCAGCGGCAGGTCGTAGCGCTTGTTGACCACGGTGAACCAGTCGATGTCGTCGTTGACGCTGTTGTCGAGAATCCGGCTCGCGCGGCCGACGGCCTTGGGCGAATGGAAATAACGCTGCTGCTCGCCGTAGACGATCAGTTCGGAATCGCGCTGGGTGATGCGCTCGACCTTGTAGCCGGCGTTCTGCTGCAAGCGGCGCGACACGTCGGCCCAGTTGACCTCCTCCATCGTCGTGCTCGGGGCCTTCGCCGGCAGCGGTTCGGCCGGCGGATCGAAGGTTTTGGCCGGGGCCTTGCGACTGACGAAATTGGTGTGGAACGTGATGCCGAACATCGCCGTGTTACCCCGCTCCCAGGCCGCGCTCACATCGACGGAATCGGTCACCTTGAACACCGCGCCAAGGTTGATCGGCGAGTCCTGCTTGATGATGTTGTCCTTGGGCTCGTGCTTGTAGTCGTTGCCATCGTATTCGAGTTTCAGGCTGAGGCGGTCCCAGGGTGTCTGGTAACTCACGCCGCCGAAAAAACCAGGTTTGCCGCGAAAGTACGACCCGGCGTTGACGTCACCGGTGCCTTCCAGGTCTGGTCTGGTTTTGAAGCGATCACTGGCCCAACCCAGCGGGTTGTCGAAATCGCCGCGATTACCGATGTAACCCCAGGCGATGCCGGCGCTGAAATCGAAATTGTCATAGCGTTTGTTGGCGACGAAGAATTCACTGGCAAACAAACCGGTACCACCGATGTCTCGAAAGCCCAGCGCCACTTCCGGCGCCCAGTGGCCTTCCTGCCACAGCCGGACCTTGGCGTCGACCGCCTTGTCCTTATAGCTCTGGCTGCCGCTCAGCGCTTCGGAACCGTACGGACGGTTGGTGATGGCGGTGTAGCGAAACGAACCTTCCAGCCAGTCGAGCGGCTGCAACGAAACGCTGTATCGGCTGTACGGTTCGGTGCGGTTGGCGTTGACACTCAACTCACCGGCGGGCGACATGCGCGCGGTCGGGGTCTGGAACAGACCGGCGCCGCCGAAGTCATTCTGGGTAATGCGTGGCTCGGCATGCACCAGGCCACACGGCAGTAACAACACAGCTGCAAAACGCAAATTCAACGAACCACCTCAGCCAACTGCGTGGCAATCAATTCGGCCAACTGCTGATTCAGTTCAGGGACAGGCGGATCCAGATCATCGTTTTTCACCGGCACCAGAATCTTGCTGCCGGCCACGGGCATCTGCCCGCTCTCGCGGTTCCAGTGGGCGATACCGACCCGCCGCGATTCACCGTTGGGCTGGATCAGCCACAGATAATCAGCATCGGCGTCGGCCTCCAGCAACGTGCAGCCCTGCAGATATTCGCGGGCCTCCTGCAACGGCTGATAAGGCAAGCGGCACGGCTCGGCGACGGCGCCCAGCACTTCGACTTCATCGACCCGTTTCGGATAGATCAGTTGATCGCCATCGTCGAGACGGATGTTGCGGGCGAAGCCGACTTCCACCGCCACCGGATCGAGATCGGCGATCTGCCGTCCGGTCACTGGCATCTGTCGGACCTGCTCGGTCAGGCGCTGGGCCAGCGCCGCACGACTCGGCTTGTCAAACAGCATCGCCATTCGATGCAACACATCCAGATCGAACAGCACGCCGACCTTGAGTCGCGTCTGTTCTTCGAGCAGCGACTGACGCAACAGAACGCCCGCCAGCCAGTAGCCTTCGGCGTTCGGTACGGCCTCGCCGATCACATCGCGCAAACGCCCGCCCGCTGGCAATTCGATCGGACCCGGGTTGGCGACATCACCGCTGACGATGACCGCTGCCTCGCTGATCCCGGTGAGCAACATCAGGCACGCCGAAAGCGCTCTGAGCCGCTTCACGGGACATGCCTGCGGTCAGGGGTCAGTTGCACGATCCTGACCCGCAACTGCGAGGTCAGTTGCTGTTCACTCTGCACAATGAAGCCGTCCACCGGATCGACCCAGTAACGATTGGTCGCGCGCAGGCCGATGGCCGGCGCATCAATCTGCTCGTCGACACGCAGCACGGTGTATTGCTTGTCGAGAATCTCGAGGGTTTCCAGGGACTTTCGGGAGAAGCGGCTGTTGAGGATGATCCCGACTTCCTGGCCCTTGTAGAGGTCGATCCAGCGGCGGCTGGTGTAGCCGTCGGTGACTTGGTGCAGACCCCGTTTGAACGGCGAGTCATCGGACAGGCGCGTGCCGTCCAGATCGCCCTCCACGCCCAGGCCGATGCTGCGCATCGCCAGGCCGTCGCGCATCAGCAGCACCTGCTTGCCGGAGGCGACCCAGAACTGCAGATCCTCGCGCTCACGCACCAGCGCCAGCACCCCGGAACCGGACGGCGTGGTCAGTTTGAGCTGGGGATACTTGACCCCGGCCACCTGCTGCGCCGACACATCGAGTTCATCCGGTCCGATGACCGACGCCTTGAGGTTGTTCAACGAAGCGCTCATCAACGGATTGCAGCCACTCAATAAGACGGCCGCCATCAGGCACACGCCCACTTTCAACGTTTTCACAGTCGGCGGCCTTATTTGCTGTTGTTACTGTATTCGCTCCAGTTCTTCGCAGCGGAAGCCCCCGTCCCGACAATCGATGCCGACGGCACCAACTGGCTGATCAGGCGATTCCAGCGAGTCACGTTGGCAGGCCCGACATAGACCACGTCCTGAGGCCGGACTTCGAAGTGCGAAGCGAGCGCCATGGCGGTCGGCGATTCGGCTTCCAGCTGGTAGATTTTCGCCGGCTCCACGTCGAGGTTTTCCACCCCGCGAATCACATACACGGCGTTGCCGTTGGAGGTGGTCTGGCTCAAGCCGCCGA
This sequence comes from Pseudomonas sp. B15(2017), assembly GCF_002113215.1. NCBI lineage: Bacteria > Pseudomonadati > Pseudomonadota > Gammaproteobacteria > Pseudomonadales > Pseudomonadaceae > Pseudomonas > Pseudomonas sp. B15(2017). Next base: position 95,553 of record NZ_NEJZ01000020.1, on the reverse strand, counting down.
CCGACCCGAGCACGTCGGACAGGTTCATGGTGGCGGTCTTGAAACTCAGCGCACGGGGCTGGTTGACCTCGCCCATCACGTAGATGCGCTTGTTGTCGTTGTACGGCAGATACAGCTGATCGCCTCCCTTGAGGTAGACGTTCTGCAATTCGGAATCCTGCTGATTGAGGGCGTCGAGATTGAGCGGATAGACCCGCCCGTTGCGCGTCAGCATCAGCCCGGACAAATCGGCATTGTTGGTATCGACACCGGCCGAACCAAGGGCTTCGACCACGCTCAGCGGGTTGGTCGAAATCGCCTGGGGGCCGGCCTTGGTCACGGCGCCCGAGACCACGACTTTCTGGCTGGCGAAACGCAGCACCGCGACATCCACTTGCGGCTCGGCAATGAACGCCGAGAGACGTTGCTCGATGTCCGAACGCAGTTGCTGGATGGTTTTGCCCGCGGCCTGGACTTCCTTGATGTACGGGTAATACAACGTGCCGTCGGAGCGCACCAGACGGCCGTTGGCATCGATCTGCTGTTGCGCACCCGAAGGGGCGGTCAGCTCGGGATGATCCCAGACCGTGATGTACAGCACATCATTGCTGCCGATGCGATATTCGGCCGGGGTCGCCAACAACTCCGCCGGCACCGACTCACGCTTGTGCGTGGCGCGGTTCATGGCGATGAGCTTGGGGGTGATCTGAATGAGCTCGACCCGGCTGCTTTCGCTGGCGCCCTGGCGCGTGATGCTACTGGTGCTCAGGTACTGGCCGGGGGAGAACATGCAACCTTGCAAAGCGATACTTGCCAACAATAAAAGAGAAAAACGACGGTTCATAATGGCACTACGCTATTCAAGGGCGAATCCAAAACAAAGTCACCCGACTTTCGTCGGGCGACCCTGTACTGCACCAACAGATACTTCAGTTAGTTGTGCGTGCCGGTTGTACCCGTGGTACCGGTGGTACCCGTTGTACCGCCGTTGGCACTTCCACCACTGTTGGACGCCGCTACAGCACTGGCGACCATGGCAGTACTGGCAGCAGGCGCTGTAGAAGCCGCGACACTGCCAGATACATTGGTCACTGCTGTAAGCGGCGCTTCAGCTGCGGATGCCCAGTTGCTCAACATCGTCAACAGGGCAATCGCCATCACTTTTTTCATATCAACTCCTTTCTAACATCGCACCTGAACATCGGGTGTTCGTTAGAGGTGGTAGAGTTCAAGTCGCAAAAAGCGCGAACAAGATCCGTTGTTCTTTCACAGTCTTACCCAACTGATAAAAGTCGAACGGCAGGTTTATATCTACGGACTTGTAATAGGCATTGCCAGTCTAATTTCCCGACGATATCTAACAACCTGACTGAAACTAACATTGCACTAAAACGCCATCATCCCTGATAACCCCGGGGATGATTCGATTGCCAGCGCCAGGTGTCGGTGACCATGTCCTGCAAGTTGCGGGTGGCTTTCCAGCCGAGTTCCTTCGCCGCCTTGGAGGCGTCGGCCCAGCTCTCGGCAATATCCCCGGAACGCCGTGGCATCACCCGGAACGGCACTGGCTGCCCGCACGCCTTCTCAAACGCCCGCAGCACCTGCAACACGCTGTAGCCGTCGCCGGTGCCGAGGTTCCAGGTATGAATGCCGGTGCGGTCGGCGATGGTTTGCAGGGCTTTCAAGTGCCCGTCCGCCAGATCCACCACATGGATGTAATCGCGCACGCCGGTGCCGTCGACCGTCGGGTAATCGTCGCCGAAGATCGACAATTCCTTCAGGCTGCCGACCGCCACCTGGCTGATGTAAGGCACCAGATTGTTGGGGATGCCGTTGGGATCTTCGCCCATCTGCCCGCTGTGATGTGCGCCGATCGGGTTGAAGTAGCGCAGCAGCGCGATGCTCCAGCGCGGTTCGGACTGGCACAGGTCGCGCAGCACGTTCTCGACGATCAGCTTGGACTGGCCGTAGGGATTGGTCGGATTGCCGGTCGGGAAATCCTCGCGGATCGGCATCTGCGCCGGCTCGCCGTAGACCGTGGCGGACGAGCTGAACACCAGCCGGAACACCCCCGCCGCCGCCATCGCCTGGCACAGCGTGATACTGCCGCTGACGTTGGTTTCGTAGTATTCGAGCGGCTTGCGCACGCTCTCGCCCACGGCCTTGAGCCCGGCGAAATGCAGCACGGCATCGATGGCGTGCTGCTGGAAAATCCGGTCCAGCAGGGCCCGGTCACAGACATCCCCGCGAATCATCAGCGCACTTTTGCCGCAAATGGCTTCCACCGCGTGCAATGCCGCGTCGCTGCTGTTGCAAAGATTATCCAGAACTACAACTTCGTAACCTGCTTCAAGTAGTGCAAGTGTGGTGTGCGAGCCGATATAGCCGGCGCCACCCGTTACCAGAATCTTCATAGCGCGGTCCATAGTGGGAAAAGTGCCAACTCGCGTGTCAAGCCCTGTCTGTTTAATGTGTGCCTTGATTCACACAAACAGGGCGACAACAACCAGAAACAAAAACAGTTCAATCACTGGCTATAAATATTTTTACAAGCCAAACTGTATTGCCTGGTACTTATTAGCACTCCCGCGCATTCATCACTATCAACGGATGCCGACTAAAAATAACCAATAACTGTCAAACCGACATCTCATAACATTGTCGTGTTTTACACTCATTGCTATTTGCCACTTCTCTCCCGAGTCAGGTATTAAAGTACAGCTTCAATAACTTGCAACTTTTCGTTATTGCAATAAACGATGGCAGTGCGCCATGAATGACCAGGAAACTTTTATGATCCGTAAATGTTTGTTCCCCGCTGCCGGTTATGGCACGCGTTTCTTGCCGGCCACCAAAGCCATGCCCAAGGAAATGCTGCCGATCGTCAACAAACCGTTGATCGAATACGCCGTGGAAGAAGCACGGGACGCCGGCCTGCAACACATGGCCATCGTCACCGGCCGGGGCAAGCGCGCACTGGAAGACCACTTCGACATCAGCTATGAACTCGAACACCAGATTCGCGGCACCGAGAAAGAGAAATTCCTGGCTGGCACTCGCGAGCTGATCGACACCTGCACGTTCTCCTACACCCGTCAGGTGGAAATGAAAGGCCTGGGTCACGCGATTCTCAGCGGTCGGCCGTTGATCGGTGACGAGCCCTTCGCCGTGGTGCTGGCGGACGACCTGTGCCTGAACCTCGAAGGCGACGGCGTTCTCACCCAGATGATCGAGCTGTACAGGAAATTCCGCTGCTCGATCGTCGCCATCCAGGAAGTCCCGCGCGACCAGACTCACAAATACGGCGTGATCGCCGGCGAGGCGATTTCCGACGGTATTTACCGGGTCAACCACATGGTGGAAAAACCGGCACCACAAGACGCACCGTCGAACCTGGCGATCATCGGCCGCTACATCCTGACGCCGGACATCTTCGACCTGATCGCCGATACCCAGCCGGGCAAGGGCGGCGAAATCCAGATCACCGACGCCCTGATGAAACAGGCGCAGAACGGTTGCGTGCTGGCCTACAAGTTCAAGGGCCTGCGCTTCGATTGCGGCGACGCCGAGGGTTACCTGCAGGCGACCAACTTCTGCTACGAGAACGTTTACCTGAAGGGCCGCTGAGCGGCCCCCATTGATCCATCGCGGCACGCACATCCAACGAGGCAACCATGAACATTGCACAACATTCCGCAGAGATTGAACGTGAGGTGGACAACCTCGGGGTGATGAGCTGGTTATCCCGCCATCAGCCATTGCCAAGCGCCAATGGCCCGTGGCTGGGCACCCTGCTGCTGGTCGACCGCCTCGGCGTGTTTCCCTCCTCCGGGGACATTCGCCGACCGATGCGCGATCCCTGGCCCCTGCTCGCCCACCTGAAACGGATCTACAGCGAACAGGCGCTGGAGGTCGATGACCGCGACGGCCTGAAAGTGATTTTCAGCGACTGGCGTTTTCGCGTGCGGATCTGCTGCAACGACCCAGCGATCATCGTCAACGTGGAAACCCGTTGCGTGACGCAGTTGATGCCGCAGAAAACCGAAGAGCTGCTGAGTCATCTGGATCTGTTCGACAACTGACGGCTATTTCGAAGTCTCGCCACAGTTGTCCTGTGGCGAGACTTTTTGCTGTCCGCCCACGACCCAACGATAGAAGTAATCGGCAATCACCCGCCCGCCGGTGGCCGGCAGCGGATGAATCTTGTCGGGCCCGATCATGGCCGCCGCGTAGCGTTTGACGTCGGTGCCGAACGCGCATTGCAGATTGGCATAACCCAGGTGCTGCGCACGGGCCCAGGGCTCGATGACCTGCGCATACGCCGACATCGGATAGGCGCTGGAGCGGGTGGTGTCCTGACGCAGGATCAGGTTGATGCTCGCCGCCGGTTGAATCTCGCGGAGCATGCCGACCAGACCCTGAACATTGTGCAGATACTGCTCGGGCTTCACGCCAAAACCCTGATCGTTGCCACCGAGCATGATCAGGTAAATGTCTGCGGGAATCTTCGAGACCACGGCTTTCCACTGCGCCTGCCAGCGAGCATCGTCGTGGTAGAAATCAGCGGACGCCGCGCCGGACGCGGCCAGTTTCGATACCCGAACTCCGTTCTGATCGTTGCTCAGCCACAGGCCGAACAAGGTCGGCGCGCCCTTCAGCACTTCCAGTCTGAAAGCCCAATCGGTGACGGCCGATGTGCCGGTCAGCGGGACTTCCTGAACGCCCTCGCCTGCGAGTTTCAACGGTTGCCAGTCAGCGGAAGGTGACCAGCGATAACGCAGCTCACTGGGCTCACCGTTGCCGAGGTAAAGCAGTTTGGCCTGAGTGACGGCGGTGTTGATGGCGGGCGTCGGGCTGGCCTCGACTTGCAGCCAGGCGCCGGGCCGACCAGTCAGGGTGCGGCTGTCGGGGCTGGCCTGGCCAAGGCCGGAGACCTGCCAGTCGCCGCCGAAATACTTCTCGCTGCTGCGGGTGTACTTGAAATGCGTGCCGCCCAGCGCTGCGCCGTGGTTGAAGCCGACATAACCCGGCCCGGCAAACCCGACCTCCCCGGCCACGCGTTGCACCAGTCTGTTCAGGTAGAAATCCTGCCCGGCGCTGTAGCTGTCGCCGATCACCGAGATCGACAACACCTTGCCGGCCTTGCCTTCACGCCACTGGCCAAACCGCTGGCGAGCGTCGCCGACTTGCACCACCGACGCCGCTACCGGCGGAACATCATCAACAGCCAGCATGGATCGCTTCCTTCATCGGGTCTGCGCCACCGGGGCAATGGTCGCCACCGGTTTCTTTTTCGTCGCGGCACGTTCGCCGAGGAACAGCACGGAGGTGAAGTTGAACCGGCTGAAAATCATCGACAACAGCACCGGCCCGAGCAAGCCACACATCACGCCGCAGAACACCAGCACGCTTTCGTCTTTCACACCGAGGCGGCCAAGGATCGAGCGCGAAGTAGCGGCGAACAACACATGAAACAGGAAAATCGAGTAGGAATAACCGCCGAGCCAGGTCAGCGCCTTCGAGCGCATGTCACTGGACAGCAACGCAATGCACGACACGCAGCCCACCGTCAGACCGATCAGGCTGCGGCGGTCGATGATCAGCTCGCGGTCCACCGCCGCCACGTACAGCAGCGTCAATGAGATCAGCACAAACACCAGCGGACCGATCACCTTGAACGTCTGCTTCAGCTCGCTGACTTTTTCCTGGCCGATCATGCCTGCCACGAAGAACGGCAGCAGATAAATCGCCCCGTTGATGCCAAACGCGTCCAGCGCGAACGGCGGCAACAGGAACACCGCCGCCGCAAACGCGAACAACAGGTACAGACGCGTCGGCGTGCGCAGCAAACCGCGCCATTCCAGCAGGCCGACAAACATGAAAATGATGAACACCGCCTGCAGGAACCAGAAGTGGTTGATCGGCACGTAAAACGACAACAGCGCATCCATCACGCTGACGTCCTTGTTCACGCCCGGCCCCACCGCCTGCAGCACCGAGAACGGCACCCCGACGCAAAACAGCGGCACGATCAGGCGCCGCACCTTGCCGCTGAAGAACGCCGAAAAGTCATTGTTGCGAATCTTGTAGATGGAATAGATGTAGCCAGAGATGAAGGTGAACAGCGGCATGCGCACGTACACCATCGAATCGGCGATCACCCGGAACGGCGAGCCGATGTCGATTTTCAAACCACCGCCCAACGGCCCGATCACGTGATAGAGCACCAGCAACAGGCACGCCAGGCCACGCAGGGTTTCGATCTCCAGGGACTTTTTCTTGCTCGACATAAAGCACCCGCCTCAATTCAGGATTCTGGATTCAACCTTCACCGGTTTGTTCGCCCGCAGCATCAATCCCAGGCCCACGAACAACACCGGCACCACCATCGAAAAGTGCCGGGCGAACGAGCCGAAGTCCGGTTCGAACAAGCCTTGAACCAGCAGGAACGCCAGCGGAATCGCGATCAGTTCCTTGGGTTTGGTCTGGATCGGCGCGCCCTTGTAATCAGTCGAGGTGATGACTTTGAACAGCAGCAGCGCGGTCATGATCATCAACGCCACGAAGATCACCTGACCCGGCCCGGACAGCAGGATCAACTCAACGGGGAACGACAACCGGAAGAAAATGATCATCGAGTCCAGGGCCTGCGAGACGAAGTCGCTGCCGCTGAGCCACGAGACGATCAGCGATTTGGAACCCTCCTCGCCCGCCGTGCGCAATTCGTTGTTGCTGGCGCGAATCGACGACACCGGAAAGCCCAGCGCCAGCTGGATCGCCATCGCAACCGCCAGGTAAAACAGGAACAGCATCAGGAAGAAGGTCGTGCGCGACACATACTTCTTCATCACGCAGACGCCGACCCAGGACAGCGAAAACAGAATCCAGTACGGCCGGATCAGCACGCCGTAGATCGCCGCCGAGAGGAAAAATCCGCCGCGATATTTGCGCGTCAGCGAGCTGAACAGAATGCTCAGCACCGCCACCGACACGATGATTTCCTTGGTCAGGTTTTCCAGGAAAAACGAACGGACGACGCCCCACAGGCACAGGGTGCCGAAGATGGCCAGCGGCATGCGCCGGAACACCACCACGGGAATGGCCGTGAGGAAAAAGTTGCAGAACATCCCGTAGGCCCAGGCGTTGGTCAGGTTGATTCCGGTGGGCCGCAGCAGGAATGCCGAACACTCGTAGGACGAGCGGTCCGGCGAGAACGGGTTCCAGAAATTGCAGTTGTCGGCCCGGGCGTAGGACGACCACAGGGTCATCGCGTCCGGGCCCGGATCGCGGGGAATCAGCAGCGGCATGGCCACCGACAGAAACAGCCCGGTGAACAGGATCAGGAACGACAGCGACGAATCGAGACGGCGGCCGCGAAACTCGATGCACGGCAGTTTCAGGCCCATGACACGACAGCCTTTTTCGCGCGCGTGGCGCGGGTCAGCAGGGCAATCACGCCGAGTTGCACGATGATCGCGAAAACGTTGCCCCAGGCCGCGCCGTAAATCGAATAGTGCTTGATCAGCAGGTAACTGACCGGCACTGAAACCAACAGACAAATGGCCGCGCTGGCGAGGGACACCCGACTGTTTTTCGACGCAATCAACCCGCCCCAGACGATGTCGCCAATGGCACGCAGGGCGAAGGAAAAAATCAGCACGCCGAGGATGCCGTTGTCCGGACGCGGAACGCTGGTGGCGACGTAATCGAGCACCACGTTGAAAAACAGATAAATGCCCACCGCGACCACCGCCGACACCGCCAGCGAGCGCGCGACCCATTTGTTCACGAACAACTGCCTGACCGTGAACGGTTGCTGATCGGCCTGATAACGCTTGGCGAGCAGCGGAATGCCGACCACCGCCACCACCGCGTAAGACAACGCCTGCAAGGTGTTGGCCGCCGACCACGCGTACACATATTTACCGAGGCTGGCGTAGGGTTCGAGGTCGATGATCAGAAAGCGCTCGGCGTACTGACTCAGCGCGATAAGGCCAGTGCCGAGGTAAAACGGCAACCCGGCTTTCCACACGGCCGCCGTCGCCAGCGTCCCCTCCTCCCGGCCGTGATGGACCTTCACCACGATCAGGTAACCGGCGACGATCACCAGCACGTTGGCGATGACCCACAGCCACAACACGCTGGCAATTGCGGACACCCAGCCGAGCGCCATCCCGCCCACGGCCAGCAGCGCCCAGAGCCCGGTCTTGATGAAAAACAGCAGCGCACCCGCCGTGGCTTTCTGCGCGGAAAACACGAACGAGTTGATCTCGAACGACAGGTGTTCGGTGAGCAGCACCAGCGTCACGCAGGCGATCAGCGCGGTCGTCGCTTCCAGCGACTGGAACAGCGAATAGATCACCACCGTCAGCACCGACAACGCCAGGCCCACGGCCAGGTACAACAGCAACACCTTGTTCACGACCCGGCGCGAACTGCCGCCCACGCTGATCAGCCGGTTGATTTCGGAACTGAAACCGACGCTGTAGAACTTCGACGCGATCAACGAAGCCGCGACCACCACGCCGTAAAAACCCAGCGCCTCGTAACCGAGGTAATGGGTGATGGCGAGCACCAGCAAGAACTTCGCGCCCAGTGCCCCGCCCCGCAGCAACAGCCGGAATATCATCGAATGACGCCCTTGATGATGTCGTCCATGGCCACGGTTTTCGCCTCGATCTCGCGGCAGGTGTCGGTCAGGCGTTTGCCGAAATTCGACAGCGCATCGGGTGCGTAAACCGTGTCGATGATGGTGTCGACATCGATGTCGCCACCGTTGATGACCCAGTCCTCGACGCCCATGTCCTGATAGGCACCGAAGCCTTTGCGTTCATAGCTGATGTGATACGCCGGCACGCCCGAGAGCAGCGATTCGATTGCGCCGTGCAGGCGTACGGAAATCACCAGGTCCGGCTGGTATTTGGCCAGCGTCGCCTTCAGCGGCAACAGGTCTTCGCTGATACCCAGTTCGCGATAAAACGCGCCGTCATCGTTACCCCGCACAGCGCTCTGTACGGCGCAGACCACTTTGCTTTTGTTCTTCAAACGCTGCAGCAGCACCTTCAGGTTGGCCACGTAGGCGAGCTTCTTTTCCTTGCTCCACGCCGGCGGTTTGCGCAGCACTACGCACACCGTCGCCGGTGTCGAGGCGCAGCGGGTGAACTTGGGTTGCTGAAGAATCTTGCCGGCCAGCGCCTGCACCGCGAGATCCGGAGCGCGGTAGACATTTTCACAGGCATCGAACAGCGCCGAGGAGCGGTTATCGCGCACGAACACTGCATCGGCGCTGGCGTAGTGGCCGACGATCTTGTCGCTGTCGCCGTGGAACGGCCCGATGCTTTGCGGCAGGTACACCGACGGCACTTTGCTGAGGATCGCGGTTTCCAGTTGCTTGGCGTGGCCGAGTTTCAGCTTGATGTGTTCGAAGGCACTTTTCGAGCGCATGTAGCCGCCACCGACGCCGACGATCAGATCGGTTTTCTTCAACAGATCCGCCAACCCGGCGTACGACTGATTGAGGAATACCGCCTGCTTGACCCGGCCCAGGCCCTTGGCTGCCATGACCGGCGCGTCAAAACGCGGGTGCGGCAGGTATTTGAAGGAATCCGGATCGGAAGCCACGACGCTGATCGCGGTGTCTTCGCCAAAGTTGCGCTGCACCAGCGCAATGGCCAGATCGACCAGCAGACCATCGCCGGAATTGGAGGCACTGTAGCCATGCAAAATCGTTACGTTCATGAGCGGAGTTCTACTTAATAAGAGGGAGCGGAATACACGTCGTAGGTCTGACGGATCATCAACGCGGCGCTGAAGCGCTCGCGGACGATGCGTCGACCTTCGATGCCGAGGGCCGACAATGCAGGCTTCTGGATTTGCTTCAGCCGATCGGCCAGCGCCTGGTGATCCCCGGCGGGGAACACGTAACCGGACACGCCATGGGTGACCAGTTCGGGCAACGACGTGCAGTCGCTGGCGATCACCGGCAGGCCCAGCGCCATGCCTTCCAGCGGCACCATGGCAAAGCCTTCCCAGCGACTCGGGACGATCAGCGCATCGGCTTTCTGATACAGCGCGTGCACCTCGGTTGGCGTCACCCAAGTCAGATATTCCACGCCATCCAGCGGCGGACACTCGACGACGTCCTCGTTCACCGCACTGCCCACCACCGTCAGTTTCAGGTCGCTGCGCTGTGCTTCGGTGTAGGCCTTGAGCAACACGTCGAAGCCTTTCTGATAGTCGAGGCGGCCGACAAACAGCAGATGAATCGGTGCCGGATCGTTGACCTTGCGTTCGTCATTCTTGTGATCGATGCCGTTGTAGATCAGCGTCATGCGCTTGCGCTCGATGCCAAATTTCGCGGCCTTGTCCAGCTCGAACTGGCTGACGCAGATGATCCTGTCCGTGACCTTCTGCAGCACTCGCTCGATCCACGCATAGACTTTCTGCTTGATCGGCGAGCTTTCCATCAGGAACGAAAACGCATGGGGGCAGTAGACGATTTTCGGCTTGCGCCAGGGTCGCAGAAGCACGCACACGCAACGCCCGATCACCCCGGAAAAAGTGCTGTGCAAATGCACGACATCGGGTTTTTCCTTGAGCAGGACCCGCGCCAGTTGCCAGGCAAAACGCAGCAGCGACGGCACATTCCGCCCGCTGCGGGCGAAGGTGCGGATCTGCTGTTCATCGATGCCGTGCAGCTCTTTTTTCTGGTCGAGCGGGACCAGGTACACCAGCTCATAGCGCCCGTCTTCCGGCGCCGCCGAAATCGTGCGGATGACCGTCGCCACCCCGCCTTTGATCGTTTCCGCCACGTGCAGTATTTTTTTCACAACCCACCCACTTTCATGCCTGTAAGGACCATCCCCGAGATTCAGGACTGGTCGGACGCGTATTCGTAGTTGTAATAGCTGCCGTTGCCGTAATAGCTGGCCGCGCGCTTCTCGACGCCGTTGAACACCGCGCCCTTCAACTCGATACCGTTCTGGGCGAAACGCCGGATCGTCATTTCGATTTCCTTGGCCGGGTTTACCCCGAACCGCGCGACGATCAGGCTGATGCCGGCTTCGCGACCGACAATCGCCGCATCGGTCACGGCCAGTAGCGGTGGCGTGTCGATGATCACCACGTCATAACGCTCGCTGAGTTGCGCCAGCAGTTCGCGGAAATTGGCGTGCATCAACAGTTCGGAAGGATTGGGCGGGACCTGGCCACGGCTGATGAAATGCAGGTTGTCGACCTCGACCTTGTTGATCGCCTGATCGAGGGTGCAGCGCTTGACCAGCAGATCCGACAAACCGTTGGTGATCGGTGTGTTCAGCGTCTTGTGCAGATGCCCTTTGCGCATGTCGGCGTCGATCAGCACCACGCGCTGCCCGCTCTGCGCCATGACCGCCGCGAGGTTGGAAGAGACGAAGGTCTTGCCGACCTGCGGGCTCGGCCCGGAAATCATGATGCGGTTGTTGGTCGAATCCAGCGCTGCGAAGTGCAGGCAGGTACGCAGGCTGCGGATCGATTCGATGGACAGGTCCGTCGGGTTGCGCAGGGCCAGCAGATACGCCGGCGTGTCCGCTGCGACTTTGGCCCGGACTTTTTTGCTGTCTTCTTCCTGTTGCAGGGCGCTGTAGGGAATCGAAGCGTAGACCGGCAAGCCGAGCTGCTCGATGCCTTCCGGGCCTTCCAGGCCCTTGCTCAGGGATTTGCGCAACAGCACAAGCGCCACGCCGACGAAGGCACCGAGGAAAGTGGCGATCAACACGATCAGGGCTTTTTTCGGTTTGACCGGGCTGGTCAGGTCGACGTCCGCCGTATCCACCAGACGCACGTTGCCCACGGCACCGGCGCGGATGATGTCCAGCTCCTGGGACTTGTTCAGCAACTGGGTGTAGATCTGCGAGGCGACTTCGACGTCGCGAGTCAGGTTGAGCAGTTCCTGCTGCGTGGCCGGCAGGTCCTGAACCTTGCCTTCCAGGGAACGCTGTTGCTGGGTCAATTCACCGATCTGGGTCATCAGCGCACGGTAGGCCGGGTGCTGTTTGGTGAACTTGCGATCCATCTCTGCCTGCTGCAGTTTCAGCTCGGAAATCCGCGTTTCGAGCGCCACGGACTGGCCCAGCACCGATTGGGTTTCCAGCGAGATGTTCACGGTCTTGCCGTGGGTCTGGTAGGCGTTGAGCGCATCGCTGGCCTTGGCCAGATCGCGTTTGACCTGCGGTAACTGGCTTTGCAGGAAGGCCAGGCTCTGCGCCGCTTCGGCGGAAGTGCGGCGTACGTTCTGATCCACGTACAGCGAGGCGATCTTGTTGAGGATCTTCACCGCTTCGGCGGCATCGCTGCTGGCCAGGGCCAGACGGATGATCCCCGATTCCTTGCCTTGCTCGGAGATGTCCAGCGCGTCCTGATAGCCCTGAATGGTCACGATTCGCGGGTAGCGCACCACTTCGAAACGGGTCCCGGGGTTGGCCAACAGTTGCGCAACCTGCCCTTCTACGCCGTCCTGCGCGAAAGCCTCGCCCGCCACGCCATCGACCAGCAGGTTGTCGTTGTCGTCCAGCAACTGGAAACGATGTTGCTCGCCGGCGATCAAGGTGAGTTTCTTGCCCAGCAATTCCTTGGGCAGATTGAGCTTTGCAAACTCCAGGCGTTCACCGCCCCAGGCGTAGCTGCTCAGGCCGAAACGCGGCGGCGCGACGCTGAGTTCGGTCTCACCGCGATAGCGTCGGGAAAGGAAGCCGCCAATCAGCGGAAAGGTATTGGGGGTGACGTCGATGTCCAGGCGCAAGTCGTCGACCGTCTTGCCGATCACCGCGCGGGATTTGATGATGCCGATTTCGGTCACCGACGGCGATTGCCCGCCGAGCATGCTGTTGAGGTCGGAAAAACCGAGCATGTCGTTCTTCTTCGGTTCGACCTGCACCAGCGCGTTGGCCAGATACACCGGCGTGGCCAAAATCGCATAGGCCACACCGGTCATCATGAATGCGCCGGTGAACGCACCGATCAACCACTTCTGGTCGATCAGGCTGCCGAAGATGCCGAGAAGATCAATACTGTCTTGATCGTTGTCGCGGGTGCCGATTACTGACGGTAACTGCATAAGTCTTTCTTACCATTCACTGAACTGAAGAATATTCATCAACGCGCCAGGCGTTGCGCCCATGAGCTAACAGCATCTTCAATCAATGCATGGGCATGAATAAAAGCGGCTTGCCCCTGGCGATACGGGTCCTGTATTTCTCGTTCGCTCTGCCACTTGCCCAGCAGAAACACTTTGCCCCTGGCGTGAGAGGCAATCTTCAGTACTTGATTAACATGTTGTTTTTCCATCACCAGAATCAGGTCTGATTCATTGACGATGTCCGCTGTCAGTTGCCGCGCCTTGAACCCTTCGGCACTGTGGCCGCGTTCTTCCAGCACCTGGCGCGCGGTCGACTCCATGCCTTCGCCGACCCGCGCAGACAGACCTGCTGAGGTCACGCTGATCGCCGAGGGTGTCAGTGCATTGCGCAACAGAAGCTCCGCTGTCGGACTTCGGCAGATATTGCCTACGCAAACGACAAGAATCTTTTTGAACAAGGTTTACTTTCCCGTGTAATGTCAATCGGCCAACATGCCTTGCACATTCGAATGAACCCGCAAGACCTTCCTTCACTCGGAAATAGATTAACCCGTTAATACCGGTGCATTAAGTACCACGGCCTTTAAAAGTCCCCCAACCAGAATTACCGGACTAAAAATAACTGTGATTTTCAGGCGAAAGTTTTCCGACAAAAAATAACATTCGTGCACTTAGTGCCCCTGTTGCTCTCGAAACTTATGTAACGAGATAACCCTCAGCTAGATGTCATTCTCATCAGGAGAGCAGACATGAAATCAGCACATCTCAAACATCTAGGGGCAGCCTTGTTGATGCTTGGAGCAGCCGCCCAGGTTCAAGCCAGCGAGTTGTTCCCGGCGCTGCCAGCGAAAACCATCGGCGTTCAGGTCAAGATTCAGAATTTCACGGCGGCCGATGCCGAGCAGATCAAAGCCGCAGGATTCACTTTTGTCCGTTTCGGCGTCTGGAGCGACAGCCTCGGCGCCAAGGCCTATCAGAAACAGATCAGCGATGCGTTCGCGGCGGCGAAATCCGCAGGCCTGCCGGTTTTGATGACCGTCCGCGCCACTAAACCGTTGACTGGAGACCTCACGACTGCCGGCGAAGCCTTTGCCAACGCCGTCAGCGGGCTGGAAAAAGCCTGGAGTTCGCAACTGGTCGCCATCGAAATCTGGAACGAGCCGGATCTGGGCACCTACTGGCCGACCGGCAACTTCAACACCACGTTCGTGCCGTTCATGAGCGCCATGTGCAAAACCCTGCAGGGGCAACTCCAATCCACGCCTCTGGTCGGCTTTGGCTTCGCCCGGCCGCCCACCGCGGGATCGGCATCCACCGCGGCGCTCAACAGCCTCATCGAGGCTTACCCCAATTGCCTTGATGCCATTTCCTATCACCCTTACGGCATGACAGCCACGCAGATCAGCAATGCCCAGAATTTCATTCAGCAGAACTTCCACTTACCGGGTGTGATCAGTGAATGGGGGATTTCGGCGCTTGCCTCCAACGGTGGGCCGGACGGCCAGGCGACTAAAATCTCTGCGTTCATCGCCGATGTGAAAAGGCTCAAGATCCCGCTGACTTCCATCTACGAATGGAAGAACAGCGACTCGGGAAAAGATGATCGCGAGAAAAATTTCGGTCTGTTGACCTCAGACGGCCAACCGAAACCTGCTCAAACGGCAGTCAGGACACAATTGGAGCTCGAGTAGGCGCTGCAACAGGTCAGTTGCTTTGAACCTGTCGTCTGTTTTGGCATCGTATTGATCGATAACGCGCCCCGCCTTTCAAACAGCCGTTTTCAGGTTGTTGCCGCCGGGGCGCTCGATACGCCGACATGCCCTTGAGTGGCTGTCGACGCTCGGGTAATGTCACCAGACCCATAGGACAGAGCACGCTCATGACTTCCAAGCTGGAACAACTCAAACAGTTCACCACCGTCGTGGCCGACACCGGCGACTTCGAAGCGATTGCCCGAGTCAAACCGGTCGACGCCACCACCAACCCATCCCTGCTGCTCAAGGCAGCGGCGATTCCGGCCTACGCCGAACTGCTGAACGCCAGCGTGCGCGACTGCAAGGGCGATGTCGGCCTGGCCAGCGACCGTTTCGGCGTCGCGGTCGGCCAGGAAATCCTCAAGGTCATTCCGGGCCGCATTTCCACCGAAGTGGATGCGCGCCTGTCGTTCGACAAGGACGCGATCCTCAAGCGTGCCCATCGCCTGATCGAGCTGTACGACAAGGCCGGCGTTGGCCGTGACCGCGTACTGATCAAGATTGCCTCGACCTGGGAAGGCATTCGCGCCGCCGAGATCCTCGAGAAGGAAGGCATCCAGACCAACCTGACCCTGCTGTTCTCCTTCGCCCAGGCCGCTGCCTGCGCCGATGCCGGCGTGTTCCTGATCTCGCCGTTCGTGGGCCGCATCTACGACTGGTACAAGAAGGCCAACGGCAACGACTACACCGGTGCCGACGATCCGGGCGTGCAGTCCGTGACGCGCATCTACAACTACTACAAGGCCAATGACTACAAGACCGTGGTCATGGGCGCGAGCTTCCGTAACCTCAGTCAGATCGAGCAACTGGCCGGCTGCGACCGCCTGACCATCAGCCCGGACCTGATCGAGAAACTGGCGGCCGACACCGGCAAGCTGGAACGCAAACTCGCTCCGGGCCATGCCGGCGAAGCGCGCCTGAGCCTCAACGAAGCGCAATTCCGCTGGTTGTCCAACGAAGACGCAATGGCCACCGAGAAACTGGCCGAGGGCATCCGTCAGTTTGCCCGCGACCAGGAAAAACTCGAGGCGCTGCTGCAAGCCAAGCTGTAATCGGCCAAGCGCAAACGCAAAAAGGGCGAACCCTCACAGGTTCGCCCTTTTTTGTATCTCGCGGTCTGGCCGATCAGTGCCGTTCGAGGGCATTCACCAGGTCATGGAAGGCTTCGCGGTTGGAGTCGTTCAGCCCCATGAGGATCTTGTGCGCTTCGAGCACCTTGACCCGCACTACCTCCTCAGACTGATCCTGGTCCGGCAAGTCATCGAGGCATTCCGGGCATGGCACGGGATGGTTGACGATATTGAACACCTGCTCGAAACCCATCGACTGCAACAGACGCGTGATGTCCTCGTGGGTGGTGACCACGGTCGGCAGCAGGCCGACCTTCTGCCGCGACAGGATCGACAGTTTGGCCAGCAGGCCCAGCGTGGTGCTGTCGATGCTTCGGGTTTCGGTCAAATCGATCACGATCGCGTTGAAATTCAGCGCGGTGAAGATTTTTTCAATAGTCGCATCCAACGCCGAACACAGGGTCAGGCGAACTTCACCGACGAACTTCAGGACGAAGGTGCCATCCTGCTCGGCGAACTGGATTCTACCGGTACTCATTAAAGATTCCTGCTCAACACCAACAGGGCGATATCATCCGGCATCTCCCCTAGCGTGGCCAATCCAAAAACCTGCCGCAGACCATCCAGGCTGCCGCCCGCCAACTTCACCTTTTGCGGTAAAGCGGCTTCTTTCTCTTTGAGTGTGGGCTCTGGTAAAAGATCCAGAATGCCATCAGACATCAGCGTCAGGCTGAACGTCGGTGGCAGCTCGAGCACGTGGTCTTCGTAGGTGGCTTCGTTGAAAAGCCCCACGGGCAGACCGCGCCCCTCGAGGTAGCGAACACTGTCAGGCGTGTACAACACAGGCAACGGCAGATGGCCGCCGATGCTATAGGTCAACAAACCGGTCTCCTCGTCGATGACTCCACCGACCATTGTGACGTGTTTACCCAGCTTACAACTGATCAGCCCCCGGTTGATATGACCGAGGACTTCCGAAGGCTTGAATTCCGGCAGCGTGCCGTTGCGCTTGGATTCGAAGAGCAAGCGCGTGGTCATGAACTTCAGCAGCACGGTAACGAACGCCGAAGAAGCGCCATGACCCGAGACATCCGCCAGGTAGAACGCTACCCGGCGCTCGTCGACCCGGAAGTAATCGACAAAATCACCCGACAGGTACAGCGACGGGATGATCTGGTGCGCAAACCTGAATTCGTCGATGGCCCACGGACTTTCCGGCAGCATGTTCATCTGCACCTGGCGACCGGCATTCTGGTCTTCCTGGAGCAGGTTCAGGCTGGCTTCGAGTTCGCGGTTGGCCTTTTCCAGTTTCTCGCGGTAGCGCTGGTTTTCCAGCAGCAGACGCGAACGATCCAGCGCCCGGCGCACGGAGTGCTCGAGCACCGCCAGATCTTCGAGAGGCTTGATCAGGTAATCCGCCGCGCCCAGGCGCAGGGCCTCGACTGCGTCGTTCATCACCCCGGCACCCGAAACCACGATCACCGGTGTCTGCGGCGACCGCTCAGTGACCTGACGGATGAGTTCGAGACCGCCCATCTGCGGCATGCGCAGATCGCAGATGACCAAGTCGGGCGTGTCTTGCTCGAATACCTGAAGACCCTGCTGGCCGTTACTGGCCTGCAAGACGCTGAAACCACTGTCTTCCAAATAGGCCGCGAGGCTCGCGCGCACTACTTCGTCATCATCGATTATCAGCAGCGTGGCACTGGTTTTTGGCATGTGGGCAAACGGCGCCAGAATTAGGTTGGCGTAGCAGGCGGGGCAACGGCCCGGCGCAGACTACTGGATTCGCTTTCTAGCCTCTCTGCTGCACCGCTTCGGAGCGTTTGCCCCGCACACGATTGCACCAGAGGTGCCCTTCTAAGGCGCAGACGGTACTCCCATCCTTCGACCGTTTCAAGCATGCGCCGATGGTCGCTTGGAGACTTTGTTTGTCAAATCACTCGCAGTTATAAGAACAGCATCAACCGTAACCCAATCATTGGACGCGCCCACAAAAAAGGCGACCTCGCGGTCGCCCTTTTCTGCCGATCAATCGAGATCAGAAATCGTCTTCGACCTGCCCGTCCTTGACCTTGAACTCGCGGTTCTGCAGGTAGGCGTTGCGGATGAAGGTGTACTTGTCGCCGCTGATCAGCTTCTCGCTCGACAGCAGGCTGGCGCGGGTGTCGACGATGTTCAGGCCGAAAATCGAGTTACGCACCGGCACATCGTTGATGTAGCGGTACGGGCCGGTGAAGCTGTCGACGTATTTGGACGGTGCATCGCGCAGGGTGCTCGGGCCCAACAGCGGCAGCATTACATAAGGACCGCTGCCGACGCCCCAGTAGCCGAGGGTCTGGCCGAAGTCTTCGTCGCTGCGGGTGAGGCCCATTTTGGTGCCGACATCGAAGAAACCAAGCAGGCCGAAGGTGGTGTTGAAGATCAGGCGAGCGGTGTCGACGCCAGCGGCAGCCGGTTTGGCCTGAAGAATATTGTTCGCCAGGTTGGTGACATCACCGACGTTGCGGAACATGTTGTGGATGCCGTCTTCCAGGAATTGCGGAGTAACAAATTCGTAGCCCTGCGCCAAAGGCTTCAGCGCATAGGTGTCGACGAAATCGTTGAACTGGAAGATCGGACGGTTGACGCTTTCCCAAGGGTCTTCTTCCGTTGCAGCCTGAGCGGCGAACGGCACCAGCATCACGCTGGCACATACACAAAGCTGAGCAAGAGGATGACTCAAGCGCATAGAAAACTCCTTGGATAGTACGGACGCAGCACCTGGGCCGCGGCGATAAGTGCGTCAGTATAAGACGGAAACGCTACTTTAGGCAGTTCCCCGGTAAATCCCTCCGTAGGACACTTCGTCATTGGCCTGTCATGCAACTGTCACCGATATTGCCTAGCCTGATCGCTATTTCAGGGACGTTTTCCATGCCTCAAGCCGAAGCCTTGCCCGTCACCGCAACGACACTGACCGCGGTGCTGTTCGGACTCAGCGGCTGTCTGGTGGACTTCGGTGCCCGCGCCCGTCATCACACCAGTATCGGCCCGGAACACGCCGATGCCACACCCGGCGCCCTCGACAGCCTGCGCAGCCTTCAGCACCAGCAAATTCCCTGCGCCTGGCTCGATGAGCTGTCCACGGCCTGCACTCAAGTGCTGTCATCGGCGCTGCCGGACTGGATCAAACCGTCGCAACATTCGGCAACAATCAAACCATGGCCGGCGCCCAATGCCTGCTGGCAGGCGTTGATGGGCTTGAATGTCGATCGTCTCGACGGTTGCGTGCTGGTCAGCGGTGAACCGCGCCTGCTGCAATCGGGCCTCAATGCCGGGCTGTGGACCATTGGCCTGGCGTCCTGCGGTTCACTGTGCGGCCTGGCGCCGAGCGAATGGCAGGCCCTGAGCCAGAAGGAACGCGAACAATTGCGTGGCAAGGCGACGGTGCAGTTGTTCGGCCTCGGCGTGCACTCGGTGATCGATCATCTGGGCGAACTCGACACCTGTCTGGCGGACATCAGCCTGCGTCGCCTCAAAGGCGAAAAGCCCTGACCGGGATCATGCAGGTTGGCCAAGAGTGGATTAGTCTTAAGGAGAGCCATAGACCTTTGGCGCACGGCTGCGGTCTATGCCAGTGCCTCTCGATAAAAGGAAACAACCATGCCCGCTCAAGAACTGCAAAAACAGCTCAATGCCCTGCGCGAGCAACTGGATCAAAATCCTCCGCTGACCGAAGCCGAGCGCGCTGATCTACATGCGCTGATGGCACAGATCGAATCCGAAATAAAACTGGAGACCGCGACTCAAGATTCCAGCATCGCCGATGGTGTCAATCTGGCAGTTGATCGCTTCGAACTCGAACACCCTGCCATCGCCGGCACATTGCGCAACATCATGAATTCCCTGGTCAGCATGGGCATCTGAAACCCGCGAATGCAAAAAAGCCCTGCCATCACTGGCAGGGCTTTTTCATGTCCGCGAGGCGGGTTATTGACGAACCAGACGGTGGTTCGGCAGTTGCACGCTTTCGGTGCTGCGGTACGGGTTGATGTCCAGCCCGCCCCGACGCACGTAACGCGCGAACACGGTGAGTTTTTCCGGTTTCAACAGGCGTTGCAGGTCGAGGAAGATCCGCTCCACGCATTGCTCGTGGAAGTCCGAGTGCTGACGGAAGCTGACGATGTATTCCAGCAGGCTGGCGTGATCCAGCGCCGCGCCTCTGTATTCCACCACCACGCTGCCCCAGTCCGGCTGGCTGGTCACCGGGCAGTTGGATTTGAGCAGATGACTGTGCACGCTCTCCTCGACCACACGCGAATCGTCACAGCGCAGCAGTTCAGGACGCGGATGTTCGTAGTTGCTGACGCTGATATCAAGATCGTCGATGCACACGCCCGGCAGCGCGACAACACCTTCGGCTTCGACATCTTTCAGGCTGCGAACCCGCACGCCCACCGGTTTGCCGGCAGCGGCGGACAGATCCTTGACCAGCGTTGCTTCCAGGCTTTCGATATCGGCAAACGGCGTCTGGTTCAGCGAGTTCAGGTACAGCTTGAACGACTTGGATTCGATGATGTTCGGCGAATCCGCCGGAATGCTGAATTCACCGATTGCCACCACCGGTTTGCCCGACGGCAGCAGCCACGACAGCTCGAAGCAGTTCCAGAAATCCACGCCTTTATACGGCAGGGTTTCGGCGGTCAGGCCCAGCTCGGCCCATTTCGCGGTGCGCGGAATCGGAAACAGCAGGGACGGTGTGTACGTGGCGATGTATTCGCTGGACTTGCCCAGCGGCGAATGTTCGGCTGCGGGATGCATGGCGGAAACCTGACTGAAGAATCAGCGGATTCTATCAGCCTTTGCTCCCGCCTTTGAGTGCTTACTGACTGACAGTCAGTTTGCCGACCATTCCGGCCTGGTAATGCCCGGGAATGTTGCACGCAAATTCCAGGTTCACCGCTTTGCTGAAGGTCCAGGTCAACTCGGCGGTCTTGCCCGGCTCCACCAGCACGCTGTTGGGGTCGTCGTGCTTCATTCCATGCCCCATCGAGCCGTGATCCATGCCCGCCATATCGTGGGACATTTCCTTCATGCTGGTCGGCGTGAGCATGCCGCTTTGCTGCATCTGCAACATTTCCTGCTGGTGTTTTGCATGCATCGCCGCGTCGCCAAGGTTGAATTCGTGCAGCAACTGGCCTTTATTCACCAGCACAAAACGAACGGTCTCACCGGCCTTGATCTCGATCGCCTTCGGATCGAAGCTCATGTCGCCCATCACCACTTCAATGCTGCGGGTGGCCTTGGCCGCCGGGGCCGGCTGGCCGAAGTCATAAGTGTGCGCCGGTGATGCCCACAGCGGCGAACTCAGCGCGAGCAGACACGCGGCAAGGGCCAGACGGTTGCGCAAAAACATAGTCGTACTCCAACAAATCAAGGTTCAGCCTGTGGGAAACTCTAGCCCGCCTGCGCTGGCAGCGACCTGACAGGCAGATTACAACTTTGTCAGGTTGGCGCTCACAGCGTGAGCCCACGGTATAACGTCCTCGTTCCCGCAACCCGAGTCGCCCATGAAACTGCTGATCGTCGAAGACCAACCGAAAACCGGCCAGTACCTGCGCCAGGGCCTGACCGAAGCCGGTTTCAACACAGAACTGGTGGCCGATGGCACCACCGGCCAGCAATTGGCGTTGAGCGGCGACTATGCGTTGCTGATCCTCGACGTGATGCTGCCGGGGCGCAATGGCTGGCAGATCCTGCAAGCGGTACGCAGCGCCGGTCTGGAAACGCCGATCCTGTTTCTGACCGCCAAGGACACCGTGGAAGACCGGGTTCACGGCCTGGAACTGGGCGCCGACGATTATCTGGTCAAACCGTTCGCCTTCTCTGAACTGCTGGCGCGGGTGCGCAGTCTGTTGCGTCGCGGCAGTTCCACACCTCAGGAAACCAGCCTGCGCCTGGCCGATCTGAGCCTGGACCTGATCCGCCGCCGGGTCGAACGCAGCGGTCAACGCATCGACCTCACCGCCAAGGAGTTCGCCCTGCTGGAAATGCTCCTGCGCCGCCAGGGCGAAGTGCTGCCCAAATCGCTGATCGCCTCACAGGTCTGGGACATGAATTTCGACAGCGACACCAATGTGATCGAAGTGGCGATTCGCCGACTGCGCCTGAAAATCGATGACGACTTCCCAAACAAGCTGATTCACACCGTGCGCGGTATGGGTTACGTCCTGGAAGAGCGTGCCGACTGATGCGCCGACTGTCCTTGAGCGGCCGGCTGGCGCTGTTGTTCGCTGGCTGCACCGCAGTGGTTTCGCTGGTCGCCGGGGTCGTTTTCAATCGGGCCAGCGAAGGTCACTTCATCGAACTCGACCAGCAACTGCTCGAAGGAAAACTGCTCAGCGTGCGTCAGACGCTGTTGAGTGGTAGCGACGCCGCGCACATCACTGATGAGTTGAGCCAACAAGGCGATGTCACGCTGCGCATCAGTGGCCCTGAGGGGCAGCGCTGGTTCGGCCGCTCGTTGCATGCCCCGGCGAATCTGCCGCAACAGCCCGGCCTGGCCACCATCAACGACAACGGCACCGACTATCGCCTGCTCAACGCTGCGCTTGAACCGGGAAAACCTGATTCCCCGCAATTGACCTTGTTGCTGGACATCACCCACCACCAGCACTTCCTGCAACGCATGCAGCATCTGATCTGGCTGACCGTCGGCCTTTCGGCGCTGGCCACCGCGCTGCTCGGCGCCTGGGCCGCCCGCAGCGGTCTTCGCCCGTTACGCCGCATGAGTGCGGTGGCCCGTGGGATTTCGGCGCAATCGTTGAATGCCCGACTGCCGGAAGCGCGGATGCCCGCAGAACTTGCGGAATTGGCCCACAGCTTCAACGCCATGCTCGGACGTCTCGATGACTCCTTTCAGCGGCTGTCAGCGTTCTCCGCCGACATCGCCCATGAGCTGCGCACACCGCTGTCCAACCTGCTGACCCACACCCAGGTCACTCTCACCCGCCCTCGCCCCCTCGAAGACTATCGCGAAGCACTGCACAGCAACCTTGAAGAGCTGCAATGGATGGCGCAGTTGGTGAACGACATGCTTTATCTGGCCAAGGCTGACCACGGTTTGCTGGTGCCCAAACGTGAACCGCTGGATCTGGCGGAAGAAGCCGATGCATTGCTGGAGTTTTTTGCGCCGCTGGCCGAAGACGCTCAGGTCAGCCTGAGCCGTGATGGTGCGGGGCGGTTTGCGGGTGATCGCGCGATGTTGCGCCGGGCGCTGTCGAACCTGCTGGATAACGCGTTGCGCTTCACCCCGGCCGCCGGCGAAGTGCGTGTGAAGGTGGCCGAGCAGGCGAAATCCTTGAGGGTGACGGTGGAGAACAGTGGCGAAGGGATTTCTGCAGAGTTGTTGCCGCGCTTGTTCGATCGCTTCTACCGGGCGGATCCGGCGCGCCAGGAAGGCAGCAGCGAGCATGCGGGATTGGGGTTGGCGATTACTCAGTCGATCATCCGGGCCCATGGCGGGCAGATTCATTGCGAATCGGATCAGGGCTGGACGCGGTTTGTGATTGAGTTGCCCAAGGATTGAGGCCAGCAGTGCTGGCCCCTTCGCGAGCAAGCTCGCTCCCACAAGTACCGAGTCGCACCACAATTTTGTGAGCACTCCATAACACTGTGGGAGCGAGCTTGCTCGCGAAGGCGGTCTTGAAGCTTACGAATATCTCAAGGCGTGCGCCGGTTCGATCTTCGCCGCCCGCCACGCTGGATAAACGGTGGCCAGGAAGCTGAGGATGAAGCCTGCCGAGCAGATCAGCAGGACATCGCCGCCCTGCAACTCCGATGGCAGGTTGCTGACGAAGTAGACGTCCGAACTGAAGATGTGCTGCCCGGTCACTCGCTCGACCCAGCCCACCATCTCACTGACATTCAGCGCGGCAATCACGCCCAGAACGCCACCGATAATGGTGCCGACGATGCCGATCACCGTGCCCTGCACCATGAAGATCGCCATGATCTGGCGCGGTGTGGCGCCGATAGTGCGCAGGATCGCGATGTCGGCACCCTTGTCGTTAACCACCATGATCAGGGTCGCGATGATGTTGAAGGCTGCCACCGCGACAATCATCAGCAGCAACAGGCCAATCATGGTTTTTTCCATCTTCATCGCGCTGAACAGGCTGCCCTGGGTGTGGGTCCAGTCATCGGCCTTGAAGTCGGCGCCGAGGCCGCTGGCAATGTCCGACGAAACTTTCGGCGCGGCATACAGATCCTTCACCGCCAGACGCACGCTCTGCACCTGATTCGGCTCCCAGTGCTGCATGGTCGCGGCGTCGGAGACGTGGATCAGGCCCATGGAACCGTCGAGTTCGGCACCGACCTTGAACACGCCGACCACGTTCAGCCGCTGCATGCGCGGGGTGATGCCGCCCGGTGCGGTGCTGACTTCCGGGACAATCAGGGTGATCTTGTCGCCGACATTGAGGCGAAAACGCCGGGCGGTGATTTCGCCGAGCACTACGCCGAACTCACCCGGTTTCAAGGCATCGAGACGGCCCTGAACGATGTGCTGGGCAACGATCGACACCTTGCCTTCCTGGGACGGGTCGACGCCACTGATCTGGATTGGCTGCATCATGCCCTTGTAGGACAGCATGCCCTCCATCTCGGTGAACGGCACCGCAGCCGTCACTTCCGGGTTTTTCATCGCAGCGGCGGCGACTGGCTGCCAGTCATCGATCGGCTTGACGCCGACAATGGTCGCGTGAGGCACCATGCCGAGGATGCGCGAACTCATTTCGCGCTGGAAGCCGTTCATCACCGACAACACCACGATCATCGCCAGTACGCCGAGGGCGAGGCCGATCATCGAGGTCATCGAAATGAACGAAACAAAGCGATTGCGGCGCTTGGCGCGGGTATAGCGCGTGCCGATAAAGATCGATAACGGTCTGAACATTCGCTGGGGCACCGTATAAAAATAAAAGACCCGACGCCTTTTCAGGCATCGGGTTTCAACGCGTTAGATTGGCGTCAGGCAGCCTTCATTGAGGTGCAGGACGCGGTCCATCTGGCGAGCCAGGTTCATGTCGTGAGTCACCACCAGAAACGCCGTGCGCATCGAAGTGCTGAGTTCCAGCATCAGATCCTGAATGCCTTCGGCGGTATGGGAGTCGAGGTTGCCGGTCGGCTCGTCGAGCATCACCAGCCCAGGATTGTTCACCAGCGCCCGGGCAATGGCCACACGCTGACGTTCGCCACCGGACAGTTCCGCCGGTTTGTGTTCCAGGCGATGGCCCAGACCGACCCGCTCCAGCAACGCCGTGGCACGCTGACGGGCTTCCGGGATCGCGGTCTTGCCGATCAGCAGCGGCATGCAGACGTTTTCCAGCGCGGTAAATTCCGGCAGCAGGTGGTGGAACTGGTACACGAACCCGAGGGCGCGGTTACGCAGCAGACCACGTTTCTTCTCGCTCAGCGCCGACAGTTCTTCACCGTCGAGCCAGACACTGCCCTTGGTCGGCGTGTCGAGACCGCCCAGCAGGTTGAGCAAGGTACTTTTGCCCGAACCGGATTTGCCGACGATCGCCACCCGCTCACCCGGATGCAGTTCCAGTTGCAGGTTGGCCAGCACTTCCACCGACTCCGGGCCTTCCTCGTAGGATTTGCCCAGGTTGCGGCAGCTCAAGATTGCTTTTTCACTCATGCCCGACTCACTCATAACGTAGCGCCTCCGCCGGCTGGGTGCGCGCGGCACGCCAGGCTGGATACAGGGTGGCGAGGAAACTCAGGACCAACGCAGCGGCGCAGACCATGACCACGTCCTGGCTCTGCACCTGCGACGGCAGGTAATCGATGAAATACACATCGGCGTTGAGGAATTTGTGTCCGATCACGCCTTCGAGGGCCGAAATCGCGGCGCTGACGTTGAGCGCGGCGAAGATCCCGACCACAGCGCCGATGGCCGTGCCGACCACACCGATCACCGTGCCCTGCACCATGAATGTGCGCATGATCGTGCCCGGCGTGGCGCCCAGTGTGCGCAGAATGGCGATGTCGCCCTTCTTGTCGTTCACCACCATCACCAGCGTGGAAATGATGTTGAATGCCGCCACGGCGACGATCAGCAGCAACAGCAGACCGATCATGGCTTTTTCCATGCGGATCGCCTGATACAGGTTGCCGTGGGTACGGGTCCAGTCGCGGGCGTAGTAACGGTCTTCGCCGAGGCGCTGGGCAATGTTCCACGCCTCACGCGGCGCCTGGAACAGATCGTCGAACTTGAGGCGCAGACCTTGCACCTGATCGGGCTTCCAGCGGTGCATTTTCGCCAGATCCTGCAGGTTGGTGACGCCCAGGTAACCGTCCAGCTCACCGGCGCCGACATGGAAGATGCCGACTACGGTGAAACGCTTCATGCGCGGGAACATGCCGGCCGGGGTCACGCTGACCTCCGGCGCGACGAAGGTGACCTTGTCACCGAGGCCCACGCCGAGCTTGGTCGCGGCCTTGTCGCCGATCACGATGCCGAAGCTGCCCGGCGTCAGGTCGTCAAGTTTGCCCTGTTTCATGAAGTTGTCGATGATCGAGACGTTGCGCTCCAGCGCCGGGTCGATGGCATTGAGCAACACCTTGGACACCTGGCCGTTATTGGTCAGCAATCCCTGCATCTGGGTGAACGGCGCAACGGCCGCCACCTGCGGGTTCTGCTTGACCTTGGCGGTCAGGCTCGGCCAGTCGTTGATGGCTTCACCGGACTCGATGGTCGCGTGGGGCACCATGCCCAGCACGCGGGTGCGCATCTCATGATCGAAGCCGTTCATCACCGAAAGCACCACGATCATCACGACCACGCCAAGGGCGAGCCCGATCATCGAAGTCAGGGAAATGAATGACACAAAATGATTGCGACGCTTTGCACGGGTATAACGCGTGCCGATAAATACGAAGAGAGGTCTGAACATGTCGGGGCTTGTTCGGAGGGAAAAGGAACGTCCTTGTGGCGGGGGTCGATAACCAGCTTTACACTCAGACCACCGCCGCTACCATGGGTTCGCCATGTCGACATTAGATGAAGAAGATCGCCGCGAATACTACCGTATCGAGGACATGATCGCACTGGAAATTCGGCCCCTGTCCGCTCCCGAAGCTGCAGGCCAGGAAGTGTTGCAGGATGCTTCCCCATTGTTCAACCTGCTCAGCGAACTGCACCTGAGCGAATTCGAGTCGCAGCACCTGCTGCGCCAGATCAGTGAACGCGACCGTGCCATCTCGGCGTTCCTGAAATCCCAGAACAAACGCATCGACCTGCTCAGCCAGGTGGTCGCCCTGACTGTGCTCGGCCATATCGGCGAGCCGCAACCGGTGATCATCTCCGAGGGCGGGGTCGACTTTCAGCACCCGACCCCGATCGCCACCGGCGCCCACCTGTCGGTGAAACTGGTGCTGATGCCCCAGGCGCTTGGCCTGTTGCTGCGCGCCCGCGTCACCCATTGCGACCGCAAGGGCGACGGCTACGACGTCGGTACCGAGTTCGAGCACCTGACCGACGCCCAGCGCCAGTTGCTTGCCCGCTATATCTTGCAGAAGCAGGCCCAGGAACGACGTCTGGCCCGCGAACAAAATGAATCAGGCATTTAATTAAGGAAGAACCGTGACCCTCATCTACGGCCACCGCGGCGCCAAGGGCGAAGCACCGGAAAACACCCTGACCAGTTTTCAGGAATGTCTAAAGCACGGCGTACGCCGTTGCGAACTGGATCTGCACCTGTCCAAGGACGGCGAGCTGATGGTCATCCACGACCCGACCCTAAAGCGCACCACCGACCGGCGCGGCAAGGTGGTCGAGCACACTGCCGCCGACCTGGTGACCTACGACGCCCGCAAGGGCGGCCCCGGCTGGATCAAGCCGTGCCCGATTCCGACCCTGGAAGAATTGTTCGAGAAATGTGATTTCGATCACTGGCAGCTCGAAGTCAAAAGCGCTTCACGCACCCGCGCAGCCACCACCGTTCTGGCCATTCGTGAAATGGCGGTCAGGCACGGACTGCTCGACAAGGTGACGATCACCTCGAGCTCTCGGGAAGTGTTGAAGGCGGCGCTGGATCTGGTACCGGACGTGTCACGGGGCCTGGTGGCGGAATATGCCTGGCTCGACCCGTTGAAGGTCGCCGCAAACTACGGCTGCGAGATTCTGGCCTTGAACTGGACGCTGTGTACGCCGGAACGCCTGCAAAAGGCGCAACGTCAAGGGCTGCATGTGTCGGTGTGGACCGTCAACGAGCCTGCGCTGATGCGCAGACTCGCCGACTTCGGCGTTGACAGCCTGATTACAGACTTTCCCGGTTTGGCCACTGCCACCCTCGGGAATTGCTGAAATCGGTCTCCCCGGCCGGCTCAGGCCACCGGCCGGAGCCCGTCAAAAAAGCCGGTTGAGGCCGTCGTACGCCGCTACCCGATAGGCTTCGGCCATGGTCGGGTAGTTGAACGTCGTGTTGACGAAGTACTTCAGGGTATTCAGCTCGCCCGGCTGGTTCATGATCGCCTGACCGATGTGCACGATCTCCGACGCCTGATAACCGAAGCAGTGAACGCCCAGCACTTCCAGGGTTTCACGGTGGAACAGGATCTTCAGCATGCCCTGCGGCTCGCCGGCGATCTGTGCACGCGCCATGCTCTTGAAGAACGCCTTGCCCACTTCGTACGGCACTTTGGCCTGGGTCAGTTCCTGCTCGTTCTTGCCGATCGAGCTGATCTCCGGAATGGTGTAGATGCCGGTCGGCACGTCATTCACGAAACGCCAGCTGCCATTGTCAACGATGCTGCCAGCGGCCGAACGGCCCTGGTCGTGGGCGGCACTGGCCAGGCTCGGCCAGCCGATCACGTCACCGGCGCCATAGATGTTCTGCACACAGGTGCGGTAGTTCTCGTCGACTTCGATCTGGCCACGGCTGTTGACCTTGACCCCGATGTTTTCCAGACCCAACTGGTCGGTATTACCGGTACGGCCGTTACACCAGAGCAAGGCGTCGGCCTTGATCTTCTTGCCGGACTTCAGGTGCAGGATCACGCCGTTGTCCACGCCTTCGACGCGGTCATACTCTTCGTTGTGACGCACGGTGATGTTGTTGTTGCTGAAGTGGTAGCTCAACGCCTGGGAGATTTCCGAGTCGAGGAAGCTCAGCAACTGACCGCGGTTGTCCACCAGCTCGACCAGCACGCCCAGACCGCTGAAGATCGAAGCGTATTCGCAACCGATCACGCCGGCGCCGTAAACGATCAGTTTGCGCGGGGTGTGGCCGAGGCTGAGGATGGTGTCGCTATCGTAGATACGCGGGTGGTGGAAATCGATGTCCGCCGGGCGATAAGGACGCGAACCGGTGGCGATGATGATGTGCTTGGCCACCAGTTTCTCGACCACGCCGTTGGCGCAGACCACTTCGATGGTTTGCTCGTCGGCGAAGCTGCCGGTACCGAAGAACACGTCGACGCGGTTACGGGCGTAGTAGCCGGTACGCGAAGCGACTTGCTTGGAGATAACTTTCTCGGCGCTTTTCAACACATCCGGGAAGGAGAACCAGCGCGGCTCGCCGATCGCACGGAACATCGGGTTGGTGTTGAACTGCATGATCTGCCGCACCGAGTGACGCAGTGCCTTGGACGGGATGGTGCCCAGGTGGGTGCAGTTGCCGCCGACCTGGCGACGGCTGTCGACCATCGCCACCTTGCGCCCTGCTTTGGCGGCGTTCATTGCCGCGCCTTCTCCCGCCGGGCCGGAACCCAGCACCACCACGTCGTAGTTGTAGACAGCCATGCGTACTCCTCAGAACAGGCCGCGGTGCCAGCAGCACCGGCGGCTAAATCACGCCGAACGACGGCGCGAAGGAACAATTGGGGGCCAGTAGAAAACCCGGACACAGTCTATAGAAGCGTCAACGCCGCGCACATTAACCCTTGGTCGCGTCGTAGGCTACTTTTGCCTGCACTACAACGCCAGCTTTCGTACTGTTCTCAGTCAACTTTTGCGTCACTGAGCCGTTCGAAAGCGTGACTGGTGCGTGTGACGAAACCTGTATCGGCACGAATCACAAAGAATGCACCAATGTCGTGTTTTTCGGCATAGTCCCAGGCCCTTTCAGGCCCGAGAATCAGCAACAGCGTTGATAGTCCATCGGCCATCAGCGTTGAAGGATGAATGACCGTGACCGACGCCAGATCGTGCAGGACCGGCGCACCGGTCCGGGCATCGAAGGTGTGGGAATAGCGCCGGCCATCCTGCTGAAAATAGTTGCGATAGTCGCCGGAGGTGGAGAAGCCATAGCCATCGATGTTGATGACGCGCTCTGCCACCTGCTGATCATCTCGCGGTTCTTCCAGGGCGATACGCCATGGCGAACCGTCGGGTTTCTTGCCGGACGCCTTGAGCTCGCCGGTGGCTTGCGCGAGATAGTCATGGATGCCCAGGGCTTCGAGTCGCGCAGCAATGGCATCGACCGCGTAACCGGCGGCGATGCTGTTGAAATCCACCTCGACCGCCGCGTCCTTGCACAACCGATCGCCGTCGATACGTAGATGTTGATGACCGACCCGCTGGCGAACCTCGGCCAGTGCCGCCGCGTCCGGGACTTTTTCTTCGCGCCCCTGCGGGCCGAAACCCCATAGATTCATCAGCGGCTCAACCGTGAGGTCGTAGGAGCCTTCGCTTTGCTGCGACAGCTGTTCGCCCATGCGGACCATTTCCAGGATCGGCGCGGGCATGAGCTGACAGCGATCAGCCGGCAACTCATTGAAGCGCGAGATGTCGGAGTCCGCGCGATAAGTCGACATCTGCCGGTCGACATCCGCGAGGATTTTTTCCACTTCGACACGCACTTCCTGCGGGGCAGGCAGATTGGCGTGGCGCACGTACTTGATCGAGTAAGTGCTGCCCATCGTCGGGCCACCAAAAGTCTCGAGGGAATCGCCGTTGCCGCAGCCGGATAAAACCCCGGCCAGCAGCACGAGAATCCCCCACCGTCCAGTTAACAATTCTTCATCTCCCCGCAAAACCGCGCCGGCCATTATGGGCTACGAGCGCAACGCTTTCTTACAAGATTTAGAGCGAGTACCTACCCATGTCTTCCACGACCGGCAAAGGCAAGGCGATTTTTCGCGTTGTCAGCGGCAACTTTCTCGAGATGTTCGACTTCATGGTCTACGGCTTCTATGCCACGGCCATTGCCAAGACCTTCTTCCCCACGGACAGCGCTTTCGCCTCCTTGATGCTTTCTCTGGCCACGTTCGGCGCGGGCTTTCTGATGCGCCCGCTGGGGGCGATTTTTCTCGGCGCCTACATCGACCGGCATGGCCGGCGCCAGGGCTTGATCATCACGTTGGCCCTGATGGCGGCCGGCACCGTACTGATTGCCTGCGTGCCGGGCTACGCCACCCTTGGGGTGGCCGCGCCGCTGATCGTGCTGTTCGGCCGCTTGCTGCAAGGCTTCTCGGCTGGCGTCGAATTAGGTGGCGTGTCGGTGTACCTGGCGGAAATCGCCACGCCGGGCCGCAAGGGCTTTTTTGTCAGCTGGCAGTCCGCCAGTCAGCAAGCCGCCGTGGTGTTCGCCGGCCTGCTCGGTGTAGGCCTCAACCACTGGCTGAGCCCGGAACAGATGGGCGAATGGGGCTGGCGCGTGCCGTTCCTGATCGGCTGCATGATCGTCCCGGTGATTTTCGTCATCCGTCGCTCGCTGGAGGAAACCCCGGAGTTCCAGGCGCGCAAACATCGCCCTACCCTGCAGGAAATCGTCCGTTCGATCGGTCAGAACTTTGGCATCGTCATCGCCGGCATGGCGCTGGTGGTCATGACGACGGTGTCGTTCTACCTGATCACGGCGTACACGCCGACGTTCGGCAAGGCGGAATTGCACCTGTCTGACTTCGATGCGTTGCTGGTGACCGTGTGCATCGGTCTGTCGAACTTCTTCTGGCTGCCGGTGATGGGCGCAGTGTCTGACAAGGTGGGGCGCAAACCCCTACTGTTGGCGGCGACGATTCTGGCGATCCTGACCGCTTATCCGGCGTTGTCGTGGCTGGTAGCGAACCCGAGCTTCAGCCATCTCCTGGTTGTCGAATTGTGGCTGTCGTTTCTGTACGGCTCATACAACGGGGCAATGGTGGTGGCGCTCACCGAGATCATGCCGGTAGAAGTTCGCACGACCGGTTTCTCGCTGGCCTACAGCCTGGCCACCGCAACCTTTGGTGGTTTTACGCCGGCGGCCTGCACTTATCTGATCCATGTGCTGGACAACAAGGCGGCACCGGGGATCTGGCTCAGTGGTGCAGCGGTACTGGGCCTGATCGCCACACTGGTGCTGTTCCGTGGCAACAAGCACGAATTGCGCACGGCACAAGCCGCTATCCCCCGCTAAGGCAAATCGCGCACAAACAAAAACGCCCCGACCAGAGTCGGGGCGTTTTCATTTGCGGCTAAGGCTTAGCGCGGGAACGCTGGCGGATTTACACCGGCCATGTCTTCCATCACGCGAACCACCTGGCAGCTGTAACCGAACTCGTTGTCGTACCAGACATACAGAACAACGCGGTTGTCCTGGGTAATG
This sequence comes from Pseudomonas sp. B15(2017), assembly GCF_002113215.1. Classification (NCBI taxonomy): domain Bacteria; kingdom Pseudomonadati; phylum Pseudomonadota; class Gammaproteobacteria; order Pseudomonadales; family Pseudomonadaceae; genus Pseudomonas; species Pseudomonas sp. B15(2017). Next base: position 63,062 of record NZ_NEJZ01000020.1, on the reverse strand, counting down.
GTTGCCTCGGCATCCACGACACCAGCGTGACGCGAGCCCACGAAGTCAGTGGAAACCACTTCCTGCGAGCTGACGTAGTCGATCTGCTTGTGCAAATCCGAGTGCATGGCCATCTGGCGCAGGTACTCGTTGATTTCTTCGCGAGTGGTGGCCTTTTCCAGGTTCAGATTCAGAATGGCCATCGACACGTTTGGCGTAGGAACGCGAATCGCGTTACCGGTCAGCTTGCCCTTGAGCACTGGCAACGCCTTGGCAGCTGCAGTGGCAGCACCGGTCTCGGTGATTACCATGTTCAGCGGCGCGGCGCGGCCACGACGGCTGCCCTTGTGGAAGTTGTCGATCAGGTTCTGGTCGTTGGTGAACGAGTGAACGGTTTCAACGTGGCCGTTGACGATGCCGTACTGGTCGTTGACAGCCTTGAGCACCGGCACGATGGCGTTGGTGGTGCAGGACGCCGCCGAGATGATCTTGTCGTCAGGCGTGATGTCGCCATGGTTGATGCCGTGAACGATGTTCTTCAACGCGCCTTTACCCGGAGCGGTGAGAATCACGCGGGCAGCGCCCGGGCAGGCCAGGTGCTGTCCCAGACCGTCGGCATCACGCCATACACCCGTGTTGTCCACGACCAGAGCGTTTTCGATGCCGTACTGGGTATAGTCGACTTCGCTCGGGCTCTTGGCGTAGATCACCTGAATCAGGTTGCCGTTGGCGGTAATGGTGTTGTTTTCTTCGTCGATGGTGATGGTGCCATCGAACGGTCCGTGAACCGAATCACGACGCAGCAGGCTGGCACGCTTGACCAGGTCGTTTTCAGAGCCCTTGCGTACCACGATGGCGCGCAGACGCAAGCCGTCGCCACCACCGGTTTTTTCGATCAGGATGCGCGCCAGCAGACGGCCGATACGACCGAAGCCGTACAGCACGACGTCAGTGCCTTTACGCGCCGAAGCGTTCTGCTGACCAACGACATCGGCCAGTTCTTCGCGAACGAATTGTTCAGCGGTGCGGCCATTGCCTTCAGCGCGGAACTTGAACGCCAACTTGCCCATATCCACCGAAGCCGCGCCGAGCTTCAGCTCGCTCATGGCCTTGAGAAGAGGGAATGTTTCGTGGACGGAGAGTTCGCTGTCGTCGGAAGAGCGGTGGCGAGCAAAGCGGTGGGCTTTGAGAATCGCGATGACAGACTGGTTGATCAGGCTGCGGCCATAGATCGAGCTCACCACGTTGTTGTTGCGGTAGAGCTGACCGATAAGCGGAATCATCGCTTCTGCGAGTGCTTCACGGTCGATCCATTCACCAAGACACTGGTCGGGCTTCTGAGTCACGGTAACCTTCCACATGTAGGGGCAGAAAAAAGGGGCTACATTATGCCGCCGAGAACCTCTCGTAGCAATGCGCGCCTGTCGCGCAATCGGTAACAAAATCCCGTCCAAAAAAATAACGCTCTGCGCCAGCCCAGTAAAACCGGGGCTTCCAGCGCAGTCAGTTTTTCGACGACTGTTAGACGATGTCTGTAACCCTCCGTAACACCTCCGACTTTTGGCACTACATAACCGTAAAAAAAGCGCTGGTTTTTATGGTTACCACTACATTTTTCCCAAACAGCGCAGATAGACGCATCCTGCAACTGACAGGCGGCACCGGACGCCGCTACAATTACCGACTTTGTCGCAACGCCTGGAGCTCAACCTTCCGTGCCTGTTCTGCGTCTACCGCTTCTCCCTGCCGCGGCAGGTAAACAGCACTGGGGCAACCTCCCCGGTGCCGCCCTGAGCCTGGCAATTGCCGAGGCTGCCAGCGCTGCCAAGCGCTTCACGCTGCTTTTGACCGCCGACAGCCAGAGTGCCGAACGGCTGGAACAGGAGCTGAGCTTCTTCGCCCCGGATTTGCCAGTGCTGCATTTCCCGGACTGGGAAACCCTGCCCTACGACCTGTTCTCGCCACACCAGGACATCATCTCCCAGCGCATTGCCAGCCTTTATAGACTGCCTGAACTGGAACATGGCGTGCTGGTGGTGCCGATCACCACCGCCCTGCATCGTCTGGCGCCGACCAAATTCCTGCTCGGCAGCAGTCTGGTGCTGGATGTCGGGCAGAAGCTCGATGTCGAGCAAATGCGCTCGCGCCTGGAAGCCAGCGGCTATCGCTACGTCGACACAGTTTACGAACACGGCGAGTTCACGGTGCGTGGCGCGTTGATCGACCTGTTCCCGATGGGCAGCAAACTGCCGTATCGCATCGATCTGTTCGACGATGAAATCGAAACCCTGCGCACCTTCGATCCGGAAACCCAGCGTTCCATCGACAAGGTCGATTCGGTCAAGCTGCTGCCGGCCAAGGAATTCCCGCTGCAGAAAGAAGCGGTCACTCGCTTCAAGGCACGCTTTCGCGAGCGTTTCGACGTCGACTTCCGTCGCTGCCCGATCTTTCAGGACCTGAGCAGCGGCATCACGCCGGCCGGCATCGAGTACTACCTGCCGCTGTTCTTCGAAGAAACCTCGACCCTGTTCGATTACTTGCCGCAGGACACTCAAGTGTTCTCGCTGCCAGGCATCGAGCAAGCGGCGGAAAATTTCTGGAACGACGTACGCAATCGTTATGAAGAGCGCCGCGTCGACCCATCGCGTCCTTTATTGCCGCCGGCCGAACTTTTCCTGCCGGTGGAAGACTGTTTCGCCCGCCTGAAGAACTGGCCGCGCGTGGTCGCCAGTCAGCAGGATGTGGAAACCGGTGCCGGCCGGGAGCGCTTCCCGGCGCAGGCATTGCCGAATCTGGCGATCGAAGCCAAGGCCACGCAACCTTTGGCCGCGCTTTCGGCATTCCTCGACGAATTCCCGGGGCGCGTGCTGTTTACCGCCGAATCCGCAGGCCGTCGCGAAGTGTTGCTGGAGTTGCTGGATCGCCTGAAGCTGCGCCCGAAAACCGTCGACAGCTGGCCGGACTTCGTTGCAAGCAAGGATCGCCTGGCGATCACCATCGCCCCGCTCGACGAAGGCTTGATGCTGGATGACCCGGCGTTGGCACTGGTCGCGGAAAGCCCGCTGTTCGGCCAACGGGTGATGCAGCGTCGTCGCCGCGAAAAACGCGCCGACGCCAACAACGATGCGGTGATCAAGAACCTCACCGAGCTGCGCGAAGGCGCGCCGGTGGTGCACATCGACCACGGTGTCGGTCGCTATCTCGGCCTGACGATTCTGGAAATCGACAATCAGGCTGCCGAATTCCTGACCCTCGAATACGCCGAGAACGCCAAGCTCTATGTGCCGGTGGCCAACCTGCATCTGATCGCCCGTTACACCGGTAGCGACGATGCGCTGGCCCCGCTGCACCGCCTCGGCTCCGAGACCTGGCAGAAAGCCAAGCGCAAGGCCGCCGAGCAAGTGCGTGACGTCGCTGCCGAATTGCTTGACATCTATGCCCGCCGCGCCGCCCGCGAAGGTTATGCCTTTGCCGACCCGAAGGCCGATTACGCGACTTTCAGCGCCGGCTTCCCGTTCGAGGAGACTCCGGACCAGCAATCCACCATCGAAGCCGTGCGTGAAGACATGCTTGCGCCGAAACCGATGGATCGCCTGGTCTGCGGCGACGTCGGTTTCGGCAAGACCGAAGTGGCCATGCGCGCCGCGTTCATCGCTGTACACGGCGGCAAACAAGTGGCGATCCTGGTACCGACCACCCTGCTCGCCCAGCAGCATTACAACAGCTTCCGCGACCGCTTCGCCGACTGGCCGGTGACCGTGGAAGTGATGAGCCGCTTCAAGTCGGCCAAGGAAGTGAACGCTGCGGTGGCCGAGCTGGCCGAAGGCAATATCGACATCGTCATCGGCACCCACAAGTTGCTGCAGGACGACGTCAAAATCAAAAACCTCGGGCTGGTGATCATCGACGAAGAGCACCGCTTCGGTGTCCGTCAGAAGGAACAGCTCAAGGCCCTGCGCAGCGAAGTCGACATTCTTACGCTGACGGCCACGCCGATTCCGCGCACGCTGAACATGGCAGTGTCGGGTATGCGCGACCTGTCGATCATCGCCACGCCGCCGGCGCGACGCCTGTCGGTGCGCACGTTCGTCATGGAGCAGAACAAGAGCACAGTCAAAGAGGCTTTGCTGCGTGAGCTGCTACGTGGCGGCCAGGTTTACTACCTGCACAACGACGTGAAGACCATCGAGAAGTGCGCCGCCGAACTCGCCGAACTGGTGCCGGAAGCGCGGATCGGCATCGGCCACGGGCAGATGCGCGAACGCGAACTCGAACAGGTGATGAGCGACTTCTACCACAAGCGCTTCAACGTGCTGATCGCCTCGACCATCATCGAGACCGGCATCGACGTGCCGAGCGCCAACACCATCATCATCGAGCGTGCCGACAAGTTCGGCCTGGCGCAGTTGCACCAGTTGCGCGGTCGTGTTGGTCGTAGTCACCACCAGGCTTACGCCTACCTGCTGACCCCGCCACGCCAGCAAATTACCGGTGATGCGGAAAAACGTCTGGAGGCGATTGCCAATACTCAGGATCTGGGTGCCGGCTTCGTGCTGGCCACCAACGATCTGGAAATCCGTGGCGCCGGCGAATTGCTGGGCGACGGTCAGAGCGGGCAGATTCAGGCTGTCGGCTTCACGCTGTACATGGAAATGCTTGAGCGCGCAGTGAAGTCGATCCGCAAGGGCGAGCAGCCGAACCTCGATCAACCGCTCGGCGGCGGCCCGGAGGTCAACCTGCGGGTGCCGGCGCTGATTCCGGAAGATTATCTGCCGGATGTTCACGCGCGCCTGATCCTGTACAAGCGCATCGCTTCGGCCACCGACGAGGAAGGCCTGAAGGATCTGCAAGTCGAGATGATCGATCGCTTCGGTCTGCTGCCGGAGCCGACCAAGAATCTGATGCGCATCACGGCGCTGAAATTGCAGGCCGAGCAGCTGGGCATCAAGAAAGTCGATGGCGGCCCGCAAGGTGGGCGCATCGAGTTCGCGGCGCAGACGCCGGTCGACCCGATGACCCTGATCAAACTGATCCAGAGCCAGCCAAAACGCTACAAATTCGAAGGCGCCACCGTGTTCAAGTTCCAGGTGCCGATGGAGCGCCCGGAAGAGCGCTTTAATACTGTGGAGGCGCTGTTCGAGCGCCTCATCCCGAAAACTGCTTGAAGGACGCCGCATGCGCCTGTTTCGCTCATTGACCTTGCTACTGACACTTGTAGCACCGACGGCGTTTGCCGATGACCTGTATCAGGTCGAAATGATTCTGGTACGTCAGAACGCCGTGCCGGCGATAGTCAGCCGCGCCGCACCGGAAGACTGGGCAGCCGGCGCCCAACGCTTAGGCGATGACAGCAAACGCACCCCGGCATTGAACGATGTTGTGAGCAAACTCAACGCCAGCGGCGAGTACAGCGTGCTGATGCACAAAGCCTGGCAGCAGACGCTGGGCGAGACTCCAGCCAAGGTCGCAGTCAGCGAAGGTCAGGAGCAGTTCGGCCAATTCCCTATCGAAGGCACCATAGAAATGAAGCTCGGGCGCTTTACCGACGTGAACGCCGACTTCTGGGTCAACCAGATCGACGCCAACGGCATGGTCACCGCCAGCGAGCGCCTGAAACAGAACAGCCACACCAAGAACGGCCAACTCAACTACCTCGACAACGGCCACCTGGCCCTGCTGATCAAGATCACTTCACTGACGGCACCCGCGCCTCGGGAAGCGCCTGAAGTCGTTCCGGACTGATCGAAGTCCTTATGCCCCCGCCCCTGAGTAAACCGCTGGCCTCCTCCTGGGTCAGCCGATTCAAGGAACAGAGCCTGGAGCGTGGCCGCCGCTACGCGCTGGAAAACCGGGTGCGATTCGTGCAGGTCGGCGACGCGACCATCACCGCCAGTTGCGAAGGCTCTGGCGGTAACGTCTACCGTCAGACGATTCACCTGCGTGAGTCGGCCAAAGGCACCCTGCTGATGGTCGACGCGACCTGCACCTGCCCGGTACACAGCAACTGCAAACATTGCGCGGCGGTGTTGCTGCAAGTGCAGGAAACCCTCGAATACCCCGCCGCCGCCAAAGACGCCGAACTGCTGGAAAAACTCCAGGCCGTGCTGGAAAACCGCAGCCCGAAGGCACCGCCGCAAGTGCTGGTGGATAACGTGCAACCGGTGCCACGCCTGTGGCTGGCGAGTGTCGAGTTCAGCGCGTTCGAACCACGCAACGGCAAGATGCAGCGCTACATCCAGCATCGCGCAGCGCTGTCCTTCAGTTACCTCGACGAATACGTCAGCGGCCAGAAGAACAGCGACATCCTGATTCGCCAGGAAGCCCAGACCCTGCGGGTGAAACGCCATCCGGACATTGAACAAAGCTACCGCGAGCAGCTGCGAATCCTCGGCTTTCGCATCGCCACCCGGCAGAGCAAGGCTCTGCCGGAAAGCGCCGGCGAACTTTATGAGATGGTCAACGACAGCGCCTGGCTGACGTTCACTCTCAATGATCTGCCGAAGCTGCGCACCCAGGGCTGGGAGCTGTTGGTCGACGATGAGTTCGGCTTCGACCTGACCGCCGTCGACGACTGGTACGCCACCGTCGAGCAGGCGCCGGAGCGGGACTGGTTCGATCTGGAGCTGGGAATCATCGTCAACGGTGAGCGCCTGAGCCTGCTGCCGATCTTGCTCAACCTGATGCGCTCGCATACGGAAATCCTCAATCCGGAACGTCTCGCCCGCCGTCGCGACGATGAACTGATTCTGGTGAACATCCCGCAACGCAACAGCGAGCATGGACCGCTGCAAGTCGCCCTGTCCCTCGGCCGGCTTAAGCCGGTGCTGGCGACCCTTGGCGAGTTCTATTTGCAGGAACCGGGCGAAACCACCCTGCGCCTGAGCAAGGCCGACGCCACGCGCCTGAATTCGCTGGAAGGCATTCCGCTGCTGTGGGAGGGTGGCGAGCAGATTCGCAGCTTCGCCCAGCGCTTGCGTGACATCCGCGATTACAGCGCCAAGCCACCCAAGGGGCTGAATGCGACACTGCGTCCTTATCAGCTCGAAGGCTTGAGCTGGATGCAGTCGCTGCGGCAACTGGAAGTCGGCGGGATTCTCGCGGATGACATGGGACTGGGCAAAACCCTACAGACTCTGGCGCACATTCTCAGCGAGAAGAACGCCGGGCGCCTGGATCGGCCGTGCATGGTGGTGATGCCTACCAGCCTGATTCCCAACTGGCTGGACGAAGCGGCGCACTTCACGCCGCAGCTCAAGGTTGTCGCCCTGTACGGTGCCAGCCGTAAAAAGCATTTCGAGCATCTGGCCGAATACGACCTGATCCTCACGACCTATGCATTGCTGCCCAAGGATGTCGAACGCCTGGCGCAACAGCCGCTGCATGTACTGGTGCTGGATGAAGCGCAGTACATCAAGAACCCGAACAGCAAAGCCGCGCAGGCAGCCCGAGAATTGAACGCTCGTCAGCGCCTGTGCCTGAGCGGGACGCCGCTGGAAAATCACCTGGGCGAACTGTGGTCGCTGTTTCACTTTCTGCTGCCTGGCTGGCTCGGCGACGTCAAAAGCTTCAACGCCGATTACCGCGTGCCGATCGAAAAGCGCGCGAGCGAAGTCAGACTTCAGCACCTCAACGGTCGGATCAAACCGTTCCTGTTGCGCCGCACCAAGGAACAGGTCGCGACCGAGTTGCCGCCAAAAACCGAGATCATCCATTGGGTCGAGCTCAACGAGGCTCAGCGCGACGTGTACGAAACCATGCGTCTGGCCATGGACAAGAAGGTGCGCGACGAGATCACCCGCAAAGGCGTGGCGCGCAGTCAGATCATCATTCTGGAAGCACTGCTCAAACTCCGGCAGGTCTGCTGCGATTTGCGCCTGGTCAACGACGCCACCCTGCCCGCTCGCGGCAGCACCTCGGGCAAGCTCGACAGCCTGATGGAGATGCTTGAGGAATTGTTTGAGGAAGGCCGGCGGATTCTGCTGTTTTCGCAGTTCACTTCGATGCTGTCATTGATTGAGGACGAGCTGAAAAAACGCAATATCTCCTATGCGCTGCTGACGGGACAGACCCGGGATCGGCGCACACCAGTGAAGGAATTCCAGAGCGGCAAGCGTCAGATCTTTCTCATCAGCCTGAAGGCTGGCGGTGTGGGTCTGAACCTGACGGAAGCGGACACGGTGATTCATTACGATCCGTGGTGGAACCCGGCGACCGAGAATCAGGCAACTGACCGCGCGTATCGCATTGGCCAGGAGAAACCGGTTTTCGTCTACAAGATGATTGCCCGAGGCACGGTCGAGGAGAAAATTCAGCATCTGCAGCGGGAAAAATCCGACTTGGCGGCTGGCGTGCTGGACGGGCGCAAGGCCGGGGACTGGAAGTTGCAGAGTGATGATATCGAGGCGCTGTTTGCGCCGTTGCCGGACAAGTTCGACAAGCGCTGAGATCCATGTCGGCTTTCAGATCGATTCGCAGGCAAGCCCGCTCCCACAGAGAAAGCGCTCAACCTGTGGGAGCGGGCTTGCCCGCAAATGACTCGACTCGGTTTTGAGCCCGAATCAGCCCTTGAGCACCCGCGCCAACGTCGACTTCACCTTGCCCATGCCGTCGTGCAACGCCTGTTCGATTTCAGCCATGGTAATCACTTCAGTGGTCTTGCCCGCTGCCGGATTCACCACCAGCGACAAGCAGGCGTAATCCAGATCCAGTTCGCGAGCCAGCGCCGCTTCCGGCATGCCGGTCATGCCGACGATGTCGCAGCCGTCACGCTCCAGTCGTACGATCTCGGCCACGGTTTCCAGACGCGGGCCCTGAGTGCAAGCGTAAACGCCTTGATCGCTGTACTCGCAACCTTCGGCAGCCAATGCAGCAATCAGTTGCTGACGCAGCGGTTCGCTGTAGGGAAAGCTGAAGTCGATGTGTGTGACATGTTCCAGGTCATCGGCGAAATAGGTGTGCTCACGACCACTGGTGTAGTCCACGATCTGATGCGGTACGCAGAAATGTCCGGTGCCCATTGCAGGATGAATACCGCCCACGGCATTGACCGCGATGATCGCCTCGGCCCCGGCCTGCTTCAACGCCCACAGGTTGGCGCGGTAATTGACTTTGTGTGGTGGAAAGCGATGCGGATGGCCGTGGCGAGCGAGGAACAGCACTTCCTTGCCGGCGTATTCACCAATCTGAACCTCGGCCGATGGCGCGCCATAAGGCGTATCCACCGTCAGCGACTGACGAATGCTCAGGCCTTCCAGCTGGGTCAGGCCAGTGCCGCCGATGATTGCGTAAACCGTCATAGCGAAAAAATCCTTAATCGATCAGTTGAGCGTCTTTGAGCGCGCCGACAGCGGTCAGCCAGCGCGGATCCTGACGGTATTCGGTGCTGGCGAACGCCTGACCGCGCATGCGCGCGATACGCGGCGACGGCTTGACCTTCATGCGCTGCGCGGCGCTAAGGGCCAGCTCGGCGGCCGCGCGGTCATTGCAAACCAGACCCATGTCGCAACCGGCACTCAGCGCCGCCTCGATACGACTGGCAGCATCGCCGACCACATGCGCGCCAGCCATCGACAGATCATCGCTAAAGATCACGCCGTCGAACTGCAACTCGCCACGCAGGATGTCCTGCAACCAGCGCCGGGAGAATCCGGCGGGCTGTGCGTCGACTTGCGGATAAATAACGTGGGCCGGCATGACGGCGGCCAAATGCTTGCTGAGCCTGGCGAACGGCACGAGGTCGTTGGCGCGGATCTCTTCAAGACTACGCTCGTCGTTGGGGATTGCGACGTGGGAATCGGCTTCCGCCCAGCCATGGCCGGGAAAATGCTTGCCGGTGGCGGCCATGCCGGCGCTGTTCATGCCTTTTATAAACGCACCGGCGAGCAGCGCGGCGCGCTCCGGATCGCCTTCGAATGAACGGGTACCGACGACGGCACTGCGCTGGTAATCCAGATCCAGCACCGGCGCGAAGCTCAAGTCGAGGCCAACCGCCAGAACCTCAGTAGCCATGATCCAGCCGCATTGCTCGGCCAGGTATTCGGCATTTGGATTGTCAGCGATGGCGCGCATGGCCGGCAGGCGTACGAAGCCCTGACGCAGACGCTGGACGCGGCCGCCTTCCTGATCCACCGCCAATAGCAAGTCCGGACGAATGGCACGGATTGCCGCGCTCAGCTCGCGCACCTGGCGCGGATGCTCGATATTGCGGGCGAAAATGATCAAGCCGCCCACTTCGCGCTGGCGCAACAATTGGCGATCTTCGGCCGTCAGCCAGGTACCGGCGACGTCCACCATCAACGAGCCTTGCAGGCCAGCAGTCATAGAAATTCCTTGAAAACGAAAAACCCGTCTCCCACAAAATCACCGCCAGAGGCATGGCCCGGCGGATCGGTGATTTCAATGAGAAACGGGTTCAGGACGAGAGTCGACATGGGCGGCTAGCTTAGCGGATGTCAGCTGCCGCGCCCACCCATGGACGGTTAAACCTTGGCAGGTGTCGGCGCAGACTTGCTGCGTGGTCGCAACTGCGCGGTAGCCATTGCAGTGTCAGTGACGCCGGTTTCGGCACGCATGCCGGCTGCCAGGAACGGCACCATCAGACGCATCACCTGCTCGATGGAAGTGTTGACACCGAAATCGGTCTCGGCAATCGCGCGCAAGGCCTTGATCCCCGACATGCTGAATGCTGCGGCACCGAGCATGAAGTGCACGCGCCAGAACAGTTCGATCGGAGGAATACGCGGGGCAGCTTCGTTTACCAGCAACATGTAGCGACGGAAAACCTTTCCGTACATGTCTTCCAGATACCGACGCAAGTGGCCTTGACTCTGACTGAATGCAAGCCCCAGCAAACGCATGAAAATCGACAGATCGTTGCCGCTGCGTGGCTGTACCACCAGTGCTTGCTCGACGAGGATTTCCAGCAGCTCTTCGAGCGAAGGCTTGTTCTCTGGCTTGGCCTGGCGGCGTTCCAGCTCTTTGTCGAGGCTGATGCAGAACGGACCGAGGAAGCGCGAGAAAACCGCCTGAATCAGCGCCTTCTTCGACCCAAAGTGATAGTTCACCGCAGCGAGGTTGACCCCTGCCTTGCTGGTGATCAGACGCAATGAGGTTTCAGCGAAACCTTTTTCCGCGAACAGCTGTTCTGCAGCATCAAGAATGCGTTCAACGGTTTCCGACTGGGCCATGGCTACTCCGCCTGACAAACACTTGTTTGAAACATACGTTTCAGCCTATGCCTTGTCAAGCCTGCCAGTTCGTTTTGGGAATGGTCGGTCAGATATTTAACCACAACAAGGACGCCACATTAATCAGCGTCGTCACTGACCGTCCGGCGGCATGGCAAAAAAGGATCATTGCCAAGCCCGCTTCACTGTATATAATCCCAGTCACTGTATAAAAAGACAGAGCGATCAATATGCTTAAGCTGACGCCACGCCAAGCCGAGATTCTGGCCTTTATCAAACGCTGCCTCGAAGACAACGGCTACCCGCCGACCCGCGCGGAAATCGCTCAGGAACTGGGTTTCAAATCGCCGAACGCGGCAGAAGAGCACCTCAAGGCGCTCGCCCGCAAAGGCGCGATCGAGATGACACCAGGCGCCTCTCGCGGTATTCGCATTCCCGGCTTCGAAGCCAAGGTCGACGAATCCACCCTGCCGATCATCGGCCGAGTGGCTGCCGGTGCGCCGATTCTTGCCCAGCAACACATCGAAGAATCCTGCAACATCAATCCGGCCTTCTTTCATCCGCGCGCCGACTATCTGTTGCGCGTCCATGGCATGAGCATGAAGGACATCGGCATTTTCGACGGTGACCTGCTGGCGGTTCACACCACCCGCGAGGCACGCAACGGTCAGATCGTGGTTGCACGGATCGGCGACGAAGTCACCGTCAAACGCTTCAAGCGTGACGGCAGCAAAGTCTGGCTGATTGCCGAAAACCCCGAGTTTGCCCCTATCGAAGTCAACCTGAAAGACCAGGAACTGGTCATCGAAGGCTTGAGTGTCGGCGTCATCCGCCGCTAAAGGAGGCTTTATGCAGTTACCACACGCACCTCAGCAAACACAACTGCCGTTGTTCGAAGCGTTTCTGGGGCAACCGCTCGCCCCCATCCTCAAGGATGTCGTCGAACGTCCGTGGAATACCGAACCCGAAGCCTTCAGCGAGCTTTCACTGCGCGGCGCGGCCGGGAACTGCCTGAGCCTGCTGGCCCCGATTCTTCGCGAACTGAGCGACGATCAGGACGCACGCTGGCTGACCCTGATTGCACCGCCTGCCAGCCTGACCCAGACTTGGCTGCGGGATGCCGGATTGAATCGCGAACGCATCCTGCTGTTACAACCCCGTGGCGCTCAAAGCGCTCAGCAACTGGCCTGTGAAGCATTACGCCTGGGTCGCAGCCACACGGTCGTCACATGGTTGAATCCACTGAGCGCAGGCGCACGGCAACAGTTGATCAGCGCCGCCCGCACCGGTGACGCTCAAAGCCTGAATATTCGCTTGGGGTGATTCAGCAACAACGCGCGCCACGTAAAGCGTAGGGCTTCTCCAAGGATAGAGAAGCCGATCTGTAGCAGTAACTGACAGACAGCAGATCAGTGAAGAACGCGCGGTCCCTCATCCTTGTCGAATTCGCCTTCAACCATACGCCCCGCCATTTGCACACCGACGCTCAACATCGCCTTGGCAATTTCAACGTGCTGGCCCTGCAGAAACGCCTTGGCATCCTCGGAGAAATCCAGAGTCACCAGAGAACCCTCGTCCTCAGCCCTGCGCAGTTCGATTCGGCCGTCTGGTAGCTCGACAATTTCTAGAAAGGACGTTGGCATATAGGTCTGTTCTCCACGAAAGGCAGGGATTATATAGACATCATTCAGGCTTCGCTCGGGATCTTGACCAGCAGCACGCCTCTCGTCGCCGCCAGTCCAGAGCCCCTCAGCACTCGTTCAAGCCTTCACGGAAGCGGATCGCCAGCCCCTTGAGGTTCTGCCGCCAGCTCTCGAGCTCTTCGCGGCTCAGCTCTTCAACTGCCTCTTCCTCATCCAGACTCACCGCCTGAATCAACGGCTGCGTCACATCACCTTTCGGTTTATGTGGAACCCGAGGAGGCTGAAACAGCGCCGAGTGCGCAGCCAGCAATTTAGCCAGCCAGGTCTCTGAATTGCTTGCCAGCTCAATCATCTCTGCCAGCTCAGGGATGGCAATCGACTCCAGCACTTCACGGGTCAACAAGGCTTCCGCCCGCGACGCATTGGCTTGCGGCAGACGATAGAAGCCCGCGATTTCATGACACAACCCCAACAATGCACCATAGAGATGAAACAGTGCGGACTCGCGCCCGGCCTGAATCAGCGCCAGCGAATTCATCGCCCGCCCCTCTTCGGCCCTGGCCAGCGCTTCCAGCGACAAACCCGCGAAATAGATCTTCTGATTGGTACGGGTATAGAGTTCGTGGGCCATGTCGGCACTCTCCACAACGAAATAATTGCTTCACACAGGCCGGACAGTGTCATGGATCAGCCGATCCGACCGCAAGCATTAAACAAAAAGGCCGCATGAAAACCCGAAGGTTGTCATGCGGCCTTTTGAATTGAAGATGCCCGATCAGCGCACCTTCAGTTCAGCGTTTGCTCAAGCCTTGGCTTTTGCCGGACGCTTGTCTTCGACCGTCCACTTGCCACCATCGAAGAACGCTTTCCAGCCTGTTGGCTTGCCGTCGACTTCGGTCTGAACGTATTGTTCCTTGGTCTTGCGGCTGTAGCGGATCACGGCTGGCAAGCCATCCGGATCCTTCTGCGGCGCTTCGCACAGGAAGTGGTACTTCGGATCGATTTCGTCCTTGTGCGGCAGAATCTCGATCACCAGCGGAGCACGGGTCTCGCGGTTTTTCGGGAACTGGCTGGCCGCCAGGAACAGGCCGGACGCACCGTCGCGCAGAATGTAGGTGTCATTGACCTTCTCGCATTTCAGCTCGGGCATCTTCACCGGATCCATCTTCGGCGGCGCCGCATCACCGCTTTTCAGCAGTTTGCGGGTGTTCTTGCACGTCGGGTTGGTACAACCGAAGAACTTGCCGAAACGGCCGGTCTTGAGCTGCATCTCGCTGCCGCACTTGTCGCATTCCAGGCTCGGGCCTTCGTAGCCCTTGATGCGATAGCTGCCTTCTTCGATTTCGTAGCCGGCGCAATCCGGGTTGTTACCGCAGATGTGCAGCTTGCGTTTCTCGTCGAGCAGGTAGGCGTCCATTGCTGTACTGCAGATCGGGCAACGATGCTTGCCGCGCAGTACCAGGGATTCCGACTCACCCTCGTCATCCGCAGCGATTTCATCGCCCGGCACCAGGTTGACGGTGGCCTTGCAGCGCTCTTTCGGCGGCAGGCTGTAACCCGAGCAGCCGAGGAACACGCCAGTCGACGCAGTACGAATCTGCATCGGACGGCCGCAGGTGGTGCACGGAATATCGGTCATCACCGGCTGGTTGGCACGCATGCCGGCTTCCGGATTCTCCGCCACTTCAAGTTTTTTCTTGAAGTCGCCGTAGAACTCGTCCAGCACGTTCTTCCAATCGCGCTCGCCCTGCGCCACGTCATCGAGGTTCTCTTCCATGCCGGCGGTGAAACCGTAGTCCATGAGGTTCGAGAAGCTTTCAGACAGACGCTCGGTAACGATATCGCCCATCTTTTCCGAATAGAAACGACGGTTGTGCAGGGTCACATAGCCGCGATCCTGAATGGTCGAGATGATCGCTGCGTAAGTCGAAGGACGACCGATGCCGCGCTTTTCCATTTCCTTCACCAGGCTGGCTTCCGAATAACGGGCCGGCGGCTTGGTGAAGTGCTGGGACGGATCGAGCTTGATCAGCTTCATCACGTCGCCCTGCGCCATGTCCGGCAGAACGTCATCGTCACCAGGCTTGGTGATTTGCGGCAGCACGCGGGTGTAACCATCGAACTTCAGAATGCGGCCCTTGGCGCGCAGCTCGAAGTCGCCGGCAGCGACGCTGACGGTGGTCGACAGGTATTGCGCCGGCAGCATCTGGCAAGCCAGGAACTGGCGCCAGATCAGCTCGTAAAGGCGCTCAGCGTCGCGCTCCATGCCGGCCAGCTTGGCTGGCGTGGTGTTGGCGTCAGATGGACGAATCGCTTCGTGAGCCTCTTGTGCGCCTTCCTTGCTGCTGTAGACGTTCGGCGACTCCGGCAGGTATTTCTTGCCGAACTCGGTTTCGATGTAATCGCGCGCCATCGCCACGGCATCGGCCGAGAGGTTGGTCGAGTCGGTACGCATATAGGTGATGTAGCCGGCTTCGTAGAGACGCTGGGCCATCATCATGGTTTTCTTCACACCGAAGCCCAGCCGATTGCTCGCGGCCTGCTGCAGTGTGGAAGTAATGAACGGTGCCGACGGCTTGCTGCTGGTCGGTTTGTCTTCACGCTTGACGATGCTGTAGCTCGAGGACTTGAGCTTCTCCAGCGCGGCCGTCGCCTGCGCTTCGTTCAACGGCTTGAAGGCTTCGCCTTTCTCGCGAGCGACTTCGAAACGCACGGTCGAACCTTTGGCAGTGCCAAGGTCGGCATGTACTTCCCAGTACTCTTCCGGGTTGAACGCGCGGATCTCACGCTCACGCTCGACCACCAGTTTCACGGCAACCGATTGCACGCGACCGGCGGACAGGCCACGGGCGATCTTCGCCCACAACAGCGGCGAGACCATGTAGCCGACGACGCGGTCGAGGAAGCGACGAGCCTGCTGTGCATTCACTCGATCGATGTCGAGTTCGCCCGGCTCCGAGAAGGCTTCCTGAATCGCCTTCTTGGTGATTTCGTTGAACACCACACGCTTGTAGCGGCTGTCATCACCACCGATGGCTTCGCGCAGGTGCCAGGCAATGGCTTCCCCCTCGCGATCCAAGTCGGTTGCGAGATAGATGGTGTCAGCATCCTTGGCGAGCCGGCGCAGCTCTTCGATGACTTTTTCCTTGCCCGGGAGGATCTCGTACTTGGCTTTCCAGCCGTGCTCGGGATCGACGCCCATGCGCGAGACCAGCTGCTTGCGTGCCTTCTCTTTCGGCGACAGCGCTGGCGCTTCGCCCGCAGCAGCCTTGCCGCGCTTGGCGGCTGGCTCCTTGCTGGCGCTAGCCGAACCGCTGGTGGGCAGGTCTCGGATATGGCCGATACTCGACTTCACCACGTATTGGTTGCCCAGATACTTGTTGATGGTCTTGGCCTTAGCCGGGGATTCCACAATGACCAGCGATTTGCCCATGGATCAGAAAATTCCTGAATTCTAGAAGTGAAAGGCGGTTGGCGCCTGACGCGGCACCGCTATATATAGTGGCTACAAGGTGAGGTCAAGCGCAGGGTTTTGCGCGCACTCGCCTTACGGCTTCGAAAAAAGGCTCGGTTCGGCTTGCACCAAAGCAAAGCGTGGGACCTGCTCCCCGTCAACCTCGACCGACTCCAGGAACATGCTCAAGGGACGTACCCAGAAGCCGTAATCGCCATACAGGGCTTGGTAAAAGACCACTTCTTCTTCGGTCTCGGAATGCCGCGCGACACTGAATACGCGGTACTGCGGACCTTTGTAATGTTGGTAGAGCCCAGGTTGTATCGGCATGCTTCGGCCCTCACTCAAATTTTTTCAAAATAAAAACAAAAATAAATCCGCAAAAACAAAAACCGGGGCACTTGGCCCCGGCTTCCATCGACGAGACGCTTAAACGCGTTCGAAGACGGTGGAAATGCCCTGGCCGAGGCCAATGCACATGGTGGACACCCCGAAGGTGCCGCCATTCTGCTTCATCACATTCAGCAAGGTGCCGGAAATACGGGCACCGGAGCAACCGAACGGATGACCCAGGGCGATCGCGCCGCCGTGCAGGTTAACCTTCTCATTCATCTTGTCGAGCACTTTCAGGTCTTTCAGCACTGGCAGGGCCTGTGCGGCAAACGCTTCGTTGAGCTCGAAGAAGTCGATATCGTTGATACCCAGGCCCGCACGTTTCAGTGCTTTCTGAGTTGCCGGTACCGGACCATAACCCATGATGGCCGGGTCGACACCAGCTACCGCCATCGAACGAATCACCGCCATAGGCTGGATGCCCAGGTCCTGTGCACGCTGTGCCGACATCACGATCATGCACGAAGCACCATCGGTGATCTGCGATGAAGTACCAGCAGTCACGGTGCCGCCCTTTGGATTGAACGCCGGCTTGAGAGCCGCCAGACTTTCCAGGGTGGTTTCCGGACGAATGGTTTCGTCGTAGTCGAAGGTTTTCAGGAAACCGTTCTCGTCGTAACCCTGCATCGGGATGATTTCGTCCTTGAACTTGCCTTCCACAGTCGCCTTGTGGGCCAACTGATGGGAACGCACGCCAAAGGCGTCCTGCTGTTCGCGAGTGATGCCGTGCATTTTGCCCAGCATTTCGGCGGTCAGGCCCATCATGCCCGAGGCTTTCGCCGCGTACAGGGACATGTGCGGGTTCGGATCGACACCGTGCATCATGCTCACGTGACCCATATGCTCGACGCCGCCAACCACGAAAACGTCACCGTTGCCGGTCATGATCGCTTGCGCAGCGGTGTGCAGGGCGCTCATCGACGACCCACACAGACGGCTGACGGTCTGGCCGGCCGAAGTGTGCGGGATCTGGGTCATCAGCGACGCCATGCGCGCGATGTTCCAGCCCTGCTCCAGGGTCTGGTTCACACAGCCCCAGATCACGTCCTCGACTTCTGCAGGATCGACCTTGGTGTTGCGTTCCAGCAGCTTGCTGATCAGGTGCGCCGACATGTCTTCAGCGCGGGTGTTGCGGTGCATGCCGCCCTTGGAGCGGCCCATCGGAGTACGACCGAAGTCGACAATCACGACGTCTCTAGGATTCAAGCTCATAAGTTCACTCTCACTCTAGTTGGGGGCGCTTAACCGAAGAAGCTCTGGCCGTTCTTGGCCATTTCGCGCAGCTTCGCGGTCGGGTGGTACAGCGCGCCCAAATCAGCGTACTGGTCGGCCAGGGCAACGAACTCGGCAACACCGATCGAGTCGATGTAGCGCAGCGCACCGCCACGGAATGGAGGGAAACCAATACCGTAAACCAGACCCATGTCGGCTTCGGCGGCGGTTTCGACGATGCCGTCTTCCAGGCAACGCACGGTTTCCAGGCACAGCGGGATCATCATCCAGTTGATGATGTCTTCGTCAGTGACTTCTCGCTGCTCGTAGATGATCGGCTTGAGCACTTCCAGCACCGACGGATCGGCGACTTTCTTCTGCTTGCCTTTCTTGTCGGCCTCGTAGGCATAGAAGCCCTTGCCGTTCTTCTGGCCCAGACGCTTGGCTTCGTAAAGCACGTCGATGGCCGAGCGACGGTCGTCCTTCATGCGATCCGGGAAGCCTTCGGCCATCACGTCACGACCATGGTGACCGGTGTCGATGCCGACCACGTCCATCAGGTACGCCGGGCCCATCGGCCAGCCGAATTTTTCCATGATCTTGTCGATACGGACGAAGTCCACACCGGCGCTGACCAGCTTGGCGAAACCACCAAAGTACGGGAACAGTACGCGGTTGACCAGGAAGCCCGGGCAGTCGTTGACGACGATCGGGTTCTTGCCCATTTTCTTGGCGTAGGCAACGGTGGTGGCAATCGCCTGCTCGCTGGACTTCTCGCCGCGGATCACTTCCACCAGCGGCATCATGTGCACCGGGTTGAAGAAGTGCATGCCGACGAAGTTTTCCGGACGCTTGAGCGCCTTGGCCAGCAGGCTGATGGAAATGGTCGAGGTGTTGGACGCGAGGATGGTGTCCTCTTTGACCTTCTCTTCGACTTCCGCCAGAACGGCTTGCTTGACCTTCGGATTCTCGACCACGGCTTCAACAACCAGGTCGACGTGCCCGAAATCGCCGTAGGACAGGGTCGGACGAATGCCGTTGAGCACTTCAGCCATTTTCGCGGCGGTCATGCGGCCTTTATCAACGCGGCCAACCAGCAGCTTGGCGGCTTCAGCCAGACCTTGCTCGATGCCGTGCTCGTTGATGTCCTTCATCAGGATCGGCGTACCTTTGGAAGCCGACTGATAGGCGATACCGCCACCCATGATGCCGGCGCCCAGTACGGCAGCCTGCTTCACGTCCTTGGCGATTTCGTCGTAGGCCTTGGCCTTTTTCTTCAGCTCCTGATCGTTCAGGAACAGACCGATCAAACTCTGCGCGGCAGAGGTCTTGGCCAGCTTCACGAAACCTGCTGCTTCGACTTCCAGCGCCTTGTCGCGGCCGAAGTTCGCGGCTTTCTGGATGGTCTTGATCGCTTCAACCGGGGCCGGGTAGTTCGGACCCGCCTGGCCAGCCACGAAACCTTTGGCAGTTTCGAAGGCCATCATTTGTTCAATGGCGTTCAGCTTGAGCTTTTCCAGCTTAGGCTGGCGCTTGGCCTTAAAGTCGAACTCGCCGGAGACGGCGCGCTTGATCAGCTCAAGGGCGGCATCGTGCAGTTTTTCAGGAGCAACCACGGCATCGACGGCGCCGACCTTCAGCGCGTCCTCAGGACGGTTTTCCTTGCCGGCGGCAATCCACTCGATGGCGTTGTCGGCACCGATCAGGCGCGGCAGACGAACGGTACCACCGAAGCCCGGGTAGATGCCCAGCTTGACTTCCGGCAGACCGATCTTGGCCTTGGTCGACATGACGCGGTAGTCCGCTGCCAGGCACATTTCCAGACCGCCACCCAGGGCGATGCCGTTGATCGCGGCTACGGTCGGAACGTTGAGGTCTTCGAAATCGCTGAAGATCTTGTTGGCTTCGAGATTGCCAGCAACCAGCTCGGCATCCGGCAGCTTGAAGTTGTCGACAAATTCGGTGATGTCGGCGCCGACGATGAACACGTCCTTGCCACTGCTGACGATCACGCCCTTGATCGAAGCATCTGCCTTGATGGTGTCTACGGCCTGACGCAGTTCGTTCAGGGTAAGACGGTTGAACTTGTTGACGGACTCACCCTTGAGGTCGAATTTCAATTCGACGATGCCACTTTCAAGAGCTTTAACCGTGATGGCTTTACCTTCGTAAATCATCAACTGATCTCCACGATATGGAAGCTGAACAGTACACGTCGGACGCAGGCAAATGGCTCGGCAGGACGTTTTCTCGTCGATGCTGACACCCATCCACCCGGCACACCCGCCAACGCGATAGTCGGGATTCTGTAGGAGCAGTCTGCAATACAAACGCTCAATTCATACGCCCGTTTGATTTGGGTACGCCACCTTCACGGAATTTCCGACAATTGTCAATCGCCCAAAATACGGGTTGAAATGCGACTTTGCGGTCATTTCCGTAGGACGCAGCCCGGCCACACACGCTCGCATGTGAGGGCATTCATAAGATTAATAGTTAGAAAATTCGCCCTAATTCACCGCAAGCCTTGTTTAACAGGCTACGCTGGCTGGACTACGAAGGAAAACAGGCGCACGTTTGCTGACCGGATCACACCGGATCAACGCCAAAAAGAATTTCCGGCCTGCCTGGCCAACCCCGCCCGATGAATCATGTCGGGCTTTTTATTGCGCGTCTGCCAGACGTTTCGCACCGTTGCAGCGCGAAAAGTCCGCGAGTCATGCCAGCGCTTTGAGCGTTGCATCGATTTCCAGCAAAACCGACGCGTCACCCTTCTCGCCCCAATAGAGCGCAATCATCTGCTTGTCGGCTTCGACCTTGAAAACGTTGCCCGGCAATTTTTCGAAATGATTCATCAGCAGCGGATCTTCACAGACTTCCTGCCACTGATTGACCCACACGCCCGGAGATTTCTGCCAATAGGTCCAGCACACCGGCTGCTTGCCGCGCCGTGGCCGATGGTATTGCGCACACGGGTTTGGCGGCTCCTGGCTCAGCCAATGTGGCCACTCCTGCGGCGCCAGTTGCATGGCCAGCCCGATACGTCGGGCCTCCGTGCGCAAGGCTATCCGTCCACTTTGTGCACGGGACGGACGCAACCACGCCAGCGGACTCAACACCACCAGCAGGATTGACACCACCAGCCAGACCGTCATATCTCTACTCCCGAATTTGAACGAGCCCATTGCGTCACTTTGGAACCAATGCGCTTGAAACCAGCCATACTTAACAATATTGATCCCTCACGAGGAGCACCTCATGCCCTACCACCATATTCTGGTCGCCGTAGATCTGACCGAAGAGTGCGACCCTGTGATCCACCGCGCCCGAGAGCTGTCGGTGAGCAATGGCGCCAAGCTGTCGCTGGTGCATATCGTCGAACCGATGGCCATGGCCTTTGGTGGCGACGTGCCGATGGATCTGTCACAACTGCAACAACAGCAGTTCGATCAAGCCAAGGAACGCCTGGAACGCCTGAAACACAAGTACACCGAGCTCGAAGGCGCCAACTGCCACCTGACCTACGGCCAGCCGCGCCAGGAGATCCACCACTTCGCCAAGGAACAGGGCTGCGACCTGATCGTGGTCGGCAGCCACGGCCGACACGGTCTGGCACTGCTGCTGGGTTCGACCGCCAATGACGTGCTGCACGGCGCACCTTGCGACGTGCTGGCGGTGCATCTGGTCAAACGCTGATCCCACTCACTTATGAAAAACCAAAAAAGCCCGGCGCCCATCACTGGACGCCGGGCTTTTTAATGCCTGGAAACAATCAGGCGTCCAGCTCGGCCCAACGCTCCACCAGCGCATCCAGCTCAGCCTGCATCTGCTCCAGGGAGGCAATCACCTTGGCCGTCTCGGCTGGCGGGCGCTGGTAGAAGCCAGCTTCAGCCATTTCAGCCTCAACAGCAGCAATCTGCTGCTCCTTGGCGTCGATGTCTCCCGGCAAGGCTTCCAGCTCGCGCTGAAGCTTGTAGCTCAGCTTCTTCTTCGCAGCAGGAGCCGCAGCAACCGGTGCGGCAACCGGAGCCGGTTCGGCAGTGACTACCGCCGAGTTCAGGTCGGCCTTGCCGGATTTGCTTTCGGTCACGCCCAGCAGGCGCGGCGAACCGCCCTGACGGATCCAGTCCTGATAGCCACCGACGTATTCGCGAACCTTGCCCTCGCCTTCGAAGACCAGGGTGCTGGTCACTACGTTGTCGAGGAATGCCCGGTCGTGGCTGACCATCAGTACGGTGCCGTTGAAAGTCAGCAGCACCTCTTCGAGCAACTCGAGGGTTTCCACGTCGAGGTCGTTGGTCGGTTCGTCGAGTACCAGCAGGTTCGCCGGCTTGCTGAACAGTTTGGCCAGCAAAAGACGCGCACGCTCGCCACCGGACAACGCCTTCACCGGCGTGCGGGCACGCTGCGGGCTGAAGAGGAAGTCGCCGAGATAGCTCAGCACGTGGCGGCTCTGGCCATTGATATCGATGAAATCGCGACCTTCGGCGACGTTGTCGACCACGGTTTTTTCCAGATCCAGCTGATGGCGCAACTGGTCGAAGTAGGCCACGTCGATCTTGGTGCCCTCCTCCACTTTGCCGCTGGTCGGTTGCAGACCGCTGAGCATCAGTTTCAGCAGGGTGGTCTTGCCGGTGCCGTTGGCGCCGAGCAGGCCGATGCGATCGCCGCGCTGCAGCACCATGGAGAAATCGCGGATCAGGAACGGACCGCCCGGGTGGGCGAAGCTCACGTTATCCAGCACCATCACCTGCTTGCCGGACTTCTCCGCTGTTTCGAGCTGGATGTTGGCCTTGCCGGTGCGCTCACGTCGCTCGCTGCGTTCGACACGCAGGGCCTTCAGCGCACGCACGCGGCCTTCGTTACGGGTACGACGGGCCTTGATGCCCTGACGAATCCATACTTCTTCCTGAGCCAGACGCTTGTCGAACAGCGCGTTGGCGGTTTCTTCAGCGGCCAGCTCGGCTTCCTTGTGCACCAGGAAACTGGCGTAGTCGCCGTTCCAGTCGATCAGGCCACCGCGATCCAGTTCGAGGATGCGGGTAGCAAGGTTTTGCAGGAAGGAACGGTCGTGCGTGATGAACAGTACGGCGCCCTGGAAATCCTTCAGCGCTTCTTCGAGCCAGGCGATCGCACCGATGTCCAGGTGGTTGGTCGGTTCGTCGAGCAGCAGCAGATCCGGCTCGGACACCAGCGCCTGCGCCAGCAGCACGCGACGACGCCAGCCGCCGGACAACTCGGCGAGGGTCTTGTCGGCCGGCAGTTGCAAACGGCTCAGGGTGCTGTCGACCAGGGTCTGCAGGCGCCAGCCGTCACGGGCTTCGAGATCGTGCTGGACGTGCATCAGTTTTTCCAGATCAGCGTCGGTGACGATGTTCTGGCTCAGATGATGGTATTCGGCAAGCAGTGCACCCACGCCGTCGAGGCCTTCGGCCACCACATCGAACACTGTCCGCTCGTCGGCCACCGGCAATTCCTGCGGCAATTCACCGATTTTCAGACCGGGGGCACGCCACACCGAGCCGTCATCGGGCTTCTGGTCGCCCTTGACCAGTTTCATCATGCTGGATTTGCCAGTGCCGTTGCGGCCGATGATGCACACCCGCTCACCACGGGCGATCTGCCAGGACACCTTGTCCAACAACGGCATCGCGCCGAATGCAAGGGACACATCGCTGAATTTGAGCAGGGTCATGAGCTTCTCCAAAAACCGGGCGCGCATTCTACCTGAATCGGGACCCGAGCAGGCCGGCAATTTCGCCGCTGACGCACTCTGCACAACAATTGTTGCGAACTTGTGCTGCAAGGCCGGCAAAGCTTTCGCCCCTTGCTGGCAAAAGGCTAAGCTACAGGCAATTCAGTGCAGGTTTAGGGCCGGCACTTGTCATGATTTCTCTGCCCGGATGTCTCATGCGCAGTCGCCTCTTCAGTGTTTTGTCATGTTTGCTGCTTTCCGCCGCTGCCGTTCAATCCGCCCAGGCGGTGGACCTGTCCACCCAACGCCAGTATTACGATGAAGCCAAGCGCGCCCTCGCCAAGGGCGACACCGGCCCGTATTTCCGTTACAGCCAGGCTCTGGCCGACTATCCGCTGGAGCCATACCTGGCTTATGACGAGCTGACCGCCCGGCTGAAAACCGCCAGCAACGCGGAGATCGAAAAATTCCTGGCCGAACACGGTGACCTGCCCCAAGCCAACTGGATGAAGTTGCGCTGGCTGCGTTGGCTGGCCGATCGCGGCGACTGGGCGACGTTCGTCAAGTATTACGACCCCAAACTGAATTTCACCGAACTGGACTGCCTGAACGCGCAGTACCAGATCAGCCACGACAAGAAGGCCGAGGGCTATGCCAACGCCGAGAAGCTGTGGCTGACCGGCAAATCCCAACCCGCCGCCTGCGATGCGTTGTTTGGCATGTGGGCCGCCGAAGGTCAGCTGACCGAGCAGAAACGCTGGGAACGCGCCAAACTCGCCGCCCAGCACCGCAACTATCCGCTGGCCAACAGCCTGGTCAACGGCCTGACCACCCTCGCCCCGCGTGGCCGCCTGCTGGTGGATGTGGCGCAAAAACCGGAACTGCTCAACCAGCCGTCGAGATTCACGCCAGCCGATGAGCCGATGTCGGACGTGGTCAGCCTCGGCCTGCGCCGCCTCGCGCGCCAGGACCCGGACAAGGCCATGGCCCTGCTCGACGGATATGCCAGCAGCATGCATTTCTCCCGCGATGAAAAAGTCGCGATCGCACGGGAAATCGGTCTGACTCTGGCCCGCCGCTTCGACAGCCGCGCGCTGGATGTGATGACCAAGTACGACCCGGAACTGCGCGACAACACCGTGTCCGAATGGCGCCTGCGCCTGCTGCTGCGTCTGGCGCGCTGGGACGACGCCTATCAACTGACCCGCCGTCTACCGCAGGATCTGGCCACCACCAACCGCTGGCGTTACTGGCAGGCCCGCAGTCTGGAACTGGCGCAACCGAAAAACCCGGAAGCGCAGACGCTGTACAAGAATCTGTCGCGGGAGCGTGATTTCTACGGCTTCCTCGCCGCCGACCGCTCGCAATCGCCGTATTCGCTGAACAACAAACCGCTGGTGCTCAGTCAGGCGCTGATCAACAAGGTGCGCAACACCCCCGGCGTGCGCCGCGCACTGGAGTTCCACGCCCGTGGGCAGATCGTCGACGGACGTCGCGAGTGGTACCACGTCAGCCGGCATTTCAACCGTGACGAAATGGTCGCCCAGGCCAAACTGGCCTACGACCTGAAATGGTACTTCCCGGCCATCCGCACCATCAGTCAGGCGCAGTACTGGGACGACCTGGACATCCGTTTCCCGATGGCCCACCGCGACACCCTGGTACGCGAAGCCAAGGTGCGCGGCCTGCATTCCAGCTGGGTATTCGCCATCACCCGTCAGGAAAGTGCGTTCATGGACGATGCCCGTTCCAGCGTCGGCGCCAGCGGCCTGATGCAACTGATGCCCGGCACCGCCAAGGAAACCGCGCGCAAGTTCAGCATTCCATTGGCCTCGCCGCAGCAGGTGCTCGATCCGGATAAAAACATCCAGCTCGGCGCCGCCTACCTGAGCCAGGTGCACAGCCAGTTCAACGGCAACCGCGTGCTCGCCTCCGCCGCCTACAACGCCGGCCCCGGCCGCGTGCGTCAGTGGCTGCGCGGTGCCGACCACCTGAGCTTCGATGTGTGGGTGGAAAGCATCCCGTTCGACGAAACCCGCCAGTACGTGCAGAACGTGCTGTCCTACTCGGTGATATACGGTCAGAAACTCAACTCGCCGCAACCGCTGGTGGATTGGCATGAGCGGTATTTCGACGATCAGTGATTGAAGCTCGTATCGCCGATAGATCAACGTAAACAAAAATGCCCGCATCGAGAGATGCGGGCATTTTTATTGCGCCTTTGAACCTTCCGTCACATCAACTTTGCAACTGCCGCGCTGCCAAGATCGGTCAATCGATACTTTTGTGTCGGACTGTTTGGCGTTTCGGGAACTGTCATTTCAATCATTCCATCGGCCAGCGCAGGATTAAGGTAGTTGGCCCGGAAGGTTGCCTTGTGCAACAAGTCCATTTCAGCCATCAACTAGCTGATTCTCAGTGACCGACCTCGAAGAACACGCAAGAGCTTCGCTACTGGGTCGCTTACTAGGTCGGTAGAAGGCTCGCTTTCGATAGCCTCACGCAACGCCAGATTCAACGCATTCAACATGTACTCCACGAACGGTGTTGACTCTGCCAGTCGGTCAGCGGCCGACAACGCCGCATAGTAATCATCCTGCTGCTCACGAATCACCGCCTCAACGGGCAAATACGCCAACACCGGCCGCCACTGGCTGAGGATCAACGTTTGCCAGAGCCGTCCCATTCGCCCGTTGCCATTAGCGAAAGGATGGATGAACTCGAACTCATAGTGGAAAACACAACTGGTAATCAACGGATGCCAGTCCGAAGCATCGAGCCACGCCAGCAAGTCGTCCACCAATTGGGCAATCCGGCTCGGCGGCGGCGCCATGTGGACCAGTTGCTCACCTCGATAGATACCGACACCTGCTCGCCGAAAGCGCCCACTCTCGTCAATCAGCCCCTGCATCAAAAGCTCGTGAGCGCGCAGCAAATCGGATCGATTACCGGGTTTCCAGTCAATCAGGCATTCATAAGCGGCAAAAGCATTGCGCACTTCCTGAATTTCTCGAGGCAAACCCAGCACCCGTTGCCCGGCCAATACAGCAGTCACCTGCTCGACGCTGAGCGTGTTGTTTTCAATTGCCAGAGAAGCCTGGATCGTTCGAATACGATTCCCACGACGCAACTGGGGTGTCTGTCGCCCGCTGTCGGCAGCCGAAAGCCGACCGATCTGCTCACTGATCTCCGCGATCAGTCCGAGCATTCGAGGCGTCAGGGTCAATGGGGGCTGGTAGCGGCTCATATCCCTTCCGAAGGCATCTCAATGGTCGCCATAGTGCCCGATGCCATCGAGCTTGGCAGCCTTATTCAATGTGTTTTCTGACCATCACTGAACTGCAACGCCGCCAACCGCGCATACAGCGGATTACTGGCAATCAACTCCTGATGCGTGCCGATCGCCACCAGTTTTCCCTGATCCATCACCGCGATCCGATCGGCGTTTTTCACTGTGGCCAACCGGTGGGCGATGACCAGTGTGGTGCGGTTTTGCATCAGGCTCGGCAGCGCTTGCTGGATCAGATGTTCGCTCTGGGCATCGAGGGCGCTGGTGGCTTCGTCGAGCAGCAGGATCGGCGCGTCGACCAGCAGCGCCCGGGCGATGGCCAGACGCTGGCGTTGTCCGCCTGACAGGCCGAGGCCGCCGTCACCCAGATGGGTCTGGTAACCGTCGGGCATTTGTTCGATGAAGTCGTGGGCATAAGCGATTTTCGCAGCTTCTTGGACCTGCTCCAGCGTGGCGGTCGGGCAGCCGTAACGGATGTTCTCTTCAACACTGCCGAAGAACAGCGCCGGGGTTTGCGAGACCAGCGCGAAGCAGCGACGCAGGTCCAGCGGATCAAGGCTCGTCAGCGGCACGCCGTCAATCAGGATCCGTCCTTCCCGGGGATCGTAGAAACGCAGCAGCAAGTCATACACCGTGGACTTGCCCGCGCCGGACGGGCCCACGAGGGCGAGGGTTTCGCCGGCGTTGATCGTCAGACTCAAGCCATCGACGGCAAGGTTTTCGGGACGCGAAGGGTAGGAAAAACGCACATCCTGCAGTTCCAGCTCACCTTTGACCCGCTCCGGCAGCGTCACCAATCCCGTGGTCGGTGGCTGGATGATGTTCTCCGAGCGCAGCAATTCGGCGATGCGCTCGGCAGCGCCGGCCGCTCGCTGCAACTCGCCAATCACTTCGCTCAAAGTACCAAAAGCACTACCGACGATCAGGCTGTAGAAAACGAACGCTGCCAGTTCACCCGCAGAAATCCGCCCGGCAATCACGTCCATACCGCCGACCCACAACATTACCGCAACGGCGCCGAGGACCAGCACGATGACCAGAGTGATCAGCCAGGCTCGCTGGAAAATCCGTTTGCGTGCGGTTTCGAACGCCTGCTCGACGGTGCTGGCGAAACGCTGTTCGTCCTGCACCTGATGGTTGTAGGCCTGCACGGTCTTGATCTGGCCGAGGGTCTCAGAAACGTAGCTGCCAATGTCAGCGATCCGGTCCTGACTCAGCCGGGAGAGGTTACGCACGCGGCGGCCGAAGATCAGGATCGGCGCAATCACCAGCGGCAGCGCGATCACCACGATGCTAGTGAGTTTGGCGTTGGTGATAAACAGCAGCACCACACCGCCAATGACCATCAGCAAATTACGCAGGAACAGTGACAGCGACGAGCCGATCACCGATTGCAGCAACGTGGTGTCAGCGGTCAGCCGCGACTGGATTTCCGAGCTGCGGTTGTCCTCGTAAAACCCGGGATGCAGGTACACCAGATGGTTGAACACCTGCCGACGGATGTCCGCCACCACGCGCTCACCGATCCAGGACACCAGATAAAACCGCGCAAAGGTGCCGAGCGCCAGGCCGAAAACCAGCAGCATGAACAGGCCGATGGATTGGTTGAGCAAGTGCGGCGACTGGGTCATGAAACCCTGATCGACCAGCAACTTGATGCCCTGCCCCATCGACAGGGTGATGCCCGCCGTGACGATCAGTGCGAGCAGTGCGCCGAATGCCGGCCAGCGATAGGGCGTAAGGAAATGAATGGTCAGGCGCAGGGCCCGGCGGTGGCGCGAGGAGAGCATCGGGATCATTCAGGTTCACGTCGTGTGCTGATGGATAGGGCCGGCCTACAGAGTCAAATGGGGTGGAACTCTGCAAATCACAATGAGTCAGGTTAATTATGACCGGCAAGACTACCCCCTAGAGGCTATTGGTCTAAGGTCCGGGTTGAGACGGACGGTCATTTCTGTTTGAGTGGAGATGCCGTTCCGGACCGACCGCAGGGAGTTGTCACAGCCTGGTCACCTGACGGATTTAACTTAGGCGCACAACCTGATGAGGAGACAGGCCATGTCCTTGCAAAACAGCAGCGATGACAAGATTGAAGTGATCCGCACCAAGCCCGGCCAACCTCTGGGTTGCTCGATCATCGACGAAAACGGGCGTGAAATTGAGATCACTGAAGACATGATCCAGGACGCATGCCGCGAACTGGAACAGCGATTGGTCAAGCCTGCCGAACAAAAGTGATATCGCCACCGTCTTCCTGACCCGGCCCCTGCAGGCCGGGTTTTTTCTGCCCGTTTTTTATACGACCACAGCACCCAGCGCCGTCACGATCTGGCGCAAGGTCGGCGAGTCTCCTTCGATTCGCACCTTCAAGCCTTCGATCTCGCGCCTTACCGGATACTGTTTGCGCAACACATCGAACGCGGCGCGTTGCTCACCGACACTGCCCAGCAGGGTGCGACGGAAATCCGCGTCGTCCCGGCGCGGGTCGTACACGCCACGGCACAACATCGCCAGCGCCCAGGCCGGATCGCTGTCGGCATGCAGGGAAACTTCCGAAAGCCAAGGTGCTGGAAGCAGATCACCGAGCTGAATGCTGGCGGGCTCACCGATAAATTCGCAGTACGCCTGATAGATCTGCGCCGTGCCGCGCTGTTTGCCATCGAGGCTGTAACCGGCGATGTGCGGCGTCGCCAGTACGCAAAGTTCTGCCAGCGCCACATCGACTTGCGGTTCGGCTTCCCAGACATCAAGCACTGCTTGCAGGTCCTCACGCTCCAGCAGCACTTCGCGCAACGCGGTGTTATCCACCACCGGACCGCGAGCCGCGTTGATCAGCCAGGCGCCGGGCTTGAGCTGCTGCAAACGCTGCTCGTCGAACAAATGCCAGGTCGCGCCATCACCGCTGCGGGTCAGCGGGGTGTGCAGGCTGATCACGTCGCACTGCGCGATGATCTGCTCCAGGCTGACATAATCGCCGCCCTCCGCCGCCTGACGCGGCGGGTCGCAGACTTTCACGTTCCAGCCCAGGCCTTTGAGCACCTTGATCAGGCGCCCGCCGACTTCACCGGCACCGACCACGCCGTAAGTGCGCTCACTCAATTCGACGCCTTCGATTTCGGCCAGGGTCATCAGGCTGCCGAGCACGTAATCGACCACGCCCCGGGCATTGCAGCCGGGCGCGCTGGACCAGGTGATGCCGGCCTCGTTGAAGTAATCGAGATCCAGGTGATCGGTGCCGATGGTGCAGGTGCCGACAAAACGCACCTTGCTGCCTTCCAGCAGTGCGCGGTTGACGTTGGTCACCGAGCGCACCAGCAATACATCGGCCTGTTCGACCGTGGCCCGGTCGATGGAGCGGCCCGGCACCCGGCGGATCTCGCCGAAACCGGCAAAAAAGGCATCGAGCAGCGGGATATTTTCGTCGGCAACAATCAGCATGGCGGGGCTCCTTGGGCGGATCGGCAGTGTAGGCGCTGGGGCTGCGATGAGCCAGCAGGCTTTGACTTCTTGATGAGGCGGGGCGATTACAAATCCGCAACAGAGGATTTTTCCTGACCATAACGTCAACGGCGTAGAATGCCCGGCCTTGCGCATCAACCCCTGTGGACGCTTTGCCTGTGAATTCCGTGACTGACCGCCCCGCTGCCGTTTCCCTCAACCGCCCTGCCCGGGTTCGCCTGGAGCTGAAAAATCTGCTCGGCCTGGCCCTGCCAATCATGATCGCGCAACTGGCGACCACCGCCATGGGCTTCGTCGATGCGGTGATGGCCGGGCGCGTCGGGCCCAAGGATCTGGCGGCCGTGGCGTTGGGCAACTCGATCTGGGTGCCGGTGTTCCTGCTGATGACCGGCACTCTGCTGGCCACCACACCGAAAGTCGCCCAGCGCTTCGGCGCCGGCACCCACAGCGAAATCGGCCCGATCGTGCGTCAGGCCTTGTGGCTGGCACTGGTGGTGGGCCTGATGGCGACCACGATGCTGTTCAGCGCCGAACCGATCCTGCACCTGATGAAAGTCGATCCGGAACTGATCGGCCCGTGCATGCAGTACCTGCACGGCATCGCCAGCGGTCTGCCGGCCGTGGCCATCTACCATGTGCTGCGCTGCACCAGTGACGGTCTCGGTCGCACCCGCCCGGCGATGGTGCTGGGCCTGTGCGGTCTGGCTCTGAATATTCCGCTGAACTACGTGTTCATTTACGGTCACCTCGGCGTACCGGCCATGGGCGGCGTCGGTTGCGGCTGGGCCACGGCGATCGTGATGTGGGTGATGGCACTGGGTCTGGCCGGTTACGAGCGCTGGGCGCCGGCCTACAAGTCGAGCGAACTGTTCAGCCGTTTCGACTGGCCGCAATGGGCGGTGATCAAGCGCTTGCTGGCCATCGGTCTGCCGATCGGCGTCGCGGTGTTTGCCGAGTCGAGCATCTTTGCGGTGATTGCGTTGTTGATCGGCAGCCTCGGCGCCACGGTGGTGGCCGGGCACCAGATTGCGCTGAACGTCAGCTCGCTGGTGTTCATGATTCCGTACTCGCTGGGCATGGCCGTGACTGTGCGGGTCGGCCAGGCTCTGGGCCGTGAAGAGCCCCGCGAAGCGCGTTTCGCGGCAGGTGTCGGCATGGGCACCGCGCTGGCTTACGCTTGCCTGTCGGCGAGCATGATGCTGCTGATGCGCGAACACATTGCGGCAATCTACACGTCGGATCCGATGGTGATTCACATCGCCGCGATGCTGATCGTGTACTCGGCGCTGTTCCAGTTTTCCGACGCGATCCAGGTCACCGCCGCCGGCGCACTGCGTGGATATCAGGACACCCGGGTGACGATGATCCTGACCCTGTTCGCCTACTGGGGCATCGGCCTGCCGGTGGGTTACGCCCTCGGCCTGACCGACTGGCTCGGCGAACCACGCGGCCCGAGCGGCTTGTGGGAAGGCCTGATCGTCGGCCTCAGCTGCGCGGCGCTGATGCTATCGATCCGCCTGACGCGCAGTGCACGCACACGCATTCGCATCAGCCGCTCGATGGGCTGACCGGGCATAAAAAAAGACCTGCACATGCAGGTCTTTTTTGCTTTCAGATCAACCAGACTTCTTGCGGATCCAGTACAGAAAGGTCCCGGCCTCTTCGTGCTGCCCCACCAGTTCATGGTCAAGAAACACGCAGAACTTGGGGATGTCGCGGCGGGTCGACGGGTCGGTGGCGATCACCTTGAGCAGGCCACCGGGCACCAGGTCGCGGATGTGCTGGTGCAGCATCATCACCGGCTCCGGGCAGTTGAGGCCCGTAGCGTCGAGGGTGCCGTCGACCGGCATATTGATCATTTCACTCATGATTCACTCCTGAAACTGGCCGGCATTGTCGCCCAAGGCCGGGTGTTCGGTCACCTGCCGCGCGCTCAGCGGGCTTTGGCTTTCTTCACATCATGGCGGCGCAAATGGCAGGTCACTTCCTCGCGGTCGTGATACAGCTGCTTGCAGCCGATGTCGACCTTGATCCCGCGGGCCTTGAACCCGTCGGCGATGCGCTCGAGCAAGCGCTTCACCTCCGCGTAACGCTGCTTCATCGGCAACTTGAGGTTGACCACCGCTTCCCGGCAATGCCCCTCGCCGATCCACTCTTCGAGCATCGCGGCGTTGCGTGCCGGCTTCTCGACGATGTCGCAGACCATCCAGTCCACCGGTTGCTTCGGTTTGAAGGTGAAACCATCGGCCATCAAGTGCTGCACCAGACCGGTGTCCATCAGACTTTCGGCCATCGGGCCGTTGTCGATGGCGGTCACCAGCATGCCGCGATTGACCAGTTGCCAGGTCCAGCCGCCCGGCGCCGCGCCGAGATCGACGCCGGTCATGTCGCTGTGCAGGCGATCTTCCCACTGATCGCGGGGGATGAAATGGTGCCAGGCCTCCTCCAGCTTCAGGGTCGAACGGCTTGGCGCCTCGCGCGGGAACTTCAAACGCGGAATACCCATCGGCCACATCGCCGAGTTACCGGCATCGGCCAGACCGAGGAACACCTCACGACCGCTTTTGAAGGTCAGCAGCAGGCGCGGCTTGCCGGCGTCCTCCACCAACTTGCCGGCGCCGGTCAGGGCCTTGCGCAGCGGGCCTTCGAACTTCTTGCAGAAATTCGACAGTTCCTTGCCGTCGTTGGTGTCGACGACTTCCAGCCACAAGCTGCCACAGACCGGGAATTCAGCCATGTGCGCGAGGATCACGCTGATGCGGTCGTTTTCCGGCAGATCGATGAAAAACCCGCGCGCCCACTGGCGCGGGAAAATCAGCTCGGCGAAACGCTGACCGCGCATCAGGCGCTCGGCGCCGTCTTCTTCGGTGCAGACAAACTCGGCACAAGCGGTGGCCGGTTTGGCCTTGGCGTAGCCAGCCACGTTCAGCTGAGCGGCGAGGTCGGAAATTTCCGAGCAGACTTCGCCTTCGAAGCCTGGCCGGCAATGCATGAATAGGGTGTTCATTCTTACTCCTGGGCAGAGGGCGATCATTCATCCCCTGCGCGATGCCCAGACCCTGCGTTGAAGCAAAGCCTGTCACGAAAACCGGCGCATGATAGCCGATGTCGGAACCTTGGTTCCTGTCATAGAGTCCAGTTATTAGCCAGCTACCTAAAACAGGGCTAAGTTTTAAGCTCTATTCGTCCCCTCAATCCGTAGCCGTGCGGATTCAAAGGAGTGATCGTAATGCCGTCCCTCGATAGCCTGCACACCCTTAAGACCCTGAAAGTCGATGACAAGACTTACCACTATTTCAGCCTGCCGGATGCCGCCAAGTCCTTGGGCGATCTCGCCAGGCTGCCGATGTCGCTGAAAGTCCTGCTGGAAAACCTGCTGCGCTGGGAAGATGAAAAAACCGTTACCGGCGCCGACCTCAAGGCGATTGCCGCGTGGCTCAAAGAGCGCCGCTCCGACCGAGAAATCCAGTACCGCCCTGCCCGTGTGCTGATGCAGGACTTTACCGGCGTTCCTGCCTTGGTCGATCTGGCCGCGATGCGCGCCGCCATGGCCAGGGCCGGCGGTGATCCGCAGCGAATCAACCCGCTGTCGCCAGTGGATCTGGTGATCGACCACTCGGTGATGGTCGACAAGTTCGCCAGCGCCAGCGCCTTCGAACAGAACGTCGACATCGAAATGCAGCGCAACGGCGAACGCTACGCCTTCCTGCGCTGGGGCCAGAGCGCCTTCGACAATTTCAGCGTGGTGCCGCCGGGCACCGGGATCTGCCACCAGGTCAACCTCGAATACCTTGGCCGCACCGTTTGGACCAAGGATGAAGACGGCCGCACCTACGCCTTCCCCGACACGCTGGTCGGCACCGACTCCCACACCACCATGATCAACGGCCTCGGTGTACTCGGCTGGGGCGTCGGCGGGATCGAGGCGGAAGCGGCGATGCTCGGGCAACCGGTGTCGATGCTGATTCCGGAAGTGATCGGCTTCAAACTCACCGGCAAGCTCAAGGAAGGCATCACGGCCACCGACCTGGTGCTGACCGTGACCCAGATGCTGCGCAAGAAAGGCGTGGTCGGCAAATTCGTCGAGTTCTACGGTGACGGCCTCGCCGACCTGCCGCTGGCCGACCGCGCCACCATCGCCAACATGGCCCCGGAATATGGCGCGACCTGCGGCTTCTTCCCGGTCGATGACGTGACGCTGGAATACCTGCGCCTGTCCGGTCGTCCGCCAGAAGTGGTCAAACTGGTCGAGGCCTACACCAAAGCTCAAGGGCTGTGGCGCCTGCCCGGTCAGGAGCCGGTGTTCACCGACAGTCTGGCGCTGGACATGGGCAGCGTCGAAGCCAGCCTCGCCGGGCCGAAACGTCCGCAGGACCGGGTGTCTCTGCCGAATGTCGGTCAGGCGTTCAGCGACTTCCTCGACTTGCAATTCAAACCCACCAGCAAGGAAGAAGGACGCCTCGAAAGCGAAGGCGGCGGCGGTGTCGCTGTGGGCAATGCCGATCTGGTCGGCGAAACCGATTACGAGTACGACGGCCACACCTATCGCCTGAAAAACGGCGCGGTGGTGATTGCCGCGATCACTTCCTGCACCAACACCTCCAACCCCAGCGTGATGATGGCTGCCGGCCTGCTGGCGAAAAAAGCCGTGGAAAAAGGCCTGACCCGCAAGCCGTGGGTGAAAAGTTCGCTGGCACCGGGTTCAAAAGTGGTCACTGATTACTACAAAGCCGCCGGACTGACGCAATACCTCGATCAGCTCGGTTTTTCGCTGGTCGGATACGGCTGCACCACTTGTATCGGCAACTCCGGCCCGCTGCCGGAACCGATCGAAAAAGCTATCCAGAAAGCCGATTTGACCGTGGCGTCGGTGCTGTCCGGCAACCGCAACTTCGAAGGCCGGGTGCATCCGCTGGTAAAAACCAACTGGCTGGCCTCGCCGCCGCTGGTGGTCGCCTATGCCCTGGCCGGCAGTGTGCGCACCGACATCAGCAGCGAACCGCTGGGCAATGACCAGCAGGGCAATCCGGTGTACCTGCGCGACATCTGGCCGAGCAGCAAGGAAATCGCTGACGCTGTGAATCAGGTCAACACGGCGATGTTCCACAAGGAGTACGCCGAAGTGTTTGCCGGCGACGAACAGTGGCAAGCCATCGAAGTACCGCAAGCTGCGACGTATGTCTGGCAGGCGGATTCGACCTACATCCAGCACCCGCCGTTCTTCGACGACATTGCCGGGCCTTTGCCGGTGATCGCCGATGTGAAAGGCGCGCGAGTGCTCGCGCTATTGGGCGATTCGGTGACCACCGACCACATCTCCCCCGCCGGCAACATCAAGGCCGACAGCCCGGCCGGGCGCTATCTGCGCGAGCAAGGCGTTGAGCCACGGGACTTCAACTCCTACGGCTCACGCCGGGGTAACCACGAAGTCATGATGCGCGGCACGTTTGCCAACATCCGTATCCGCAACGAAATGCTTGGCGGCGAAGAAGGTGGCAACACGATCTACATTCCGACCGGCGAGAAACTGGCGATCTACGACGCGGCCATGCGTTATCAGGCCTCGGGCACGCCGCTGGTGGTGATTGCCGGGCAAGAATACGGCACCGGTTCCAGCCGTGACTGGGCCGCCAAGGGCACCAACCTGCTGGGGGTAAAAGCGGTGATCGCCGAAAGCTTCGAGCGGATCCACCGTTCCAATCTGGTGGGCATGGGCGTGCTGCCGTTGCAGTTCAAACTGGATCAGAACCGCAAGAGCCTGAACCTCACCGGCAAGGAAACCCTGGATATTCAGGGCCTGAGCGGCGTCGAGCTGACACCACGGATGAACCTGGCGCTGGTTATCACCCGTGAAGACGGACGTCAGGAAAAAATCGAAGTGCTGTGCCGCATCGACACCTTGAACGAGGTGGAGTACTTCAAGTCCGGCGGGATCCTGCATTACGTGTTGCGGCAGTTGATCGCCTCGTAACACCTGCAGATGCAGAAACACCGCCAGATCGGCGGTGTTTCTGTGTGGGCAGCGCACTTTTCTGCGGGCGAAAAAAAACCCGCCGAAGCGGGTTTTTCCCAAGACCATTATCGACTCCCTGTCGGCAGCGATCCTTGCTAATGGTCGATCATCCGTGATCCTGAAACACTCCCTGTGTTTCAGTTGATGAGGCTAGGTTACGCTCTGGATCCAATCGGCAATAGTCGAAATAGCTACCATCGCGTGTAAGACATTCGCCATAGCAGGCCTTCCGAAAACCCTTAGGCGTGTCAGACATCGAGTGCAGAAGCCGCCAATCCGGCGAATTTCAGCTGTCCGGCGGCGGCTTTTTGCTCGTCATCCTCCATGAACCACGCGGCAGACAGTCCGGCGAATACCAGCGCACAGCGTCCCAGCCACGGCGTGAACAGGTCGAGATCAGCTACCTTCACGCTCGCGGGAACGGTCGCTTTCCGTCAGGAAGTGCTCAAGTCGACTCAACTGCTCCTCCCAGCCCCGACTGTCCATGTAGTAGGCCTCTTTCTGGCGCACGTCGGGAATGTGCGCAAAACCTGATTCGGAGACCTTCAGCAACGTGCCGTTCTCGTAGTCCTGCAGTTCGAATTTGACCAGCGTGGTCGGTTCCTGGGAGTAGTCGATTTTCGGGTTCACCGCGTACGGGTGCCAGCGGAAGGAGAACAGCTGTTGCGGCTCGACCCGCTCCACCAACACATTCCAGAGCACATGTTCATAACCGCGGTACGTGACCTGCCCTTGCGTCCATTCGCCCGGTATAAACCGCCGGCCTTCCAGCGCAACGCCGAACCACTGGCCGAACGCCTCGGCATCGACCAGGGCACGCCAGACATGCGAGCGCGGCGACCTGAGCATGATTTTACGTTCAAAGCTGT
Organism: Pseudomonas sp. B15(2017); assembly: GCF_002113215.1. Classification (NCBI taxonomy): domain Bacteria; kingdom Pseudomonadati; phylum Pseudomonadota; class Gammaproteobacteria; order Pseudomonadales; family Pseudomonadaceae; genus Pseudomonas; species Pseudomonas sp. B15(2017). The sequence goes on along the minus strand of NZ_NEJZ01000020.1, from coordinate 25,870 downwards.
TGGGTACTGGTTTCATACGTCACCTCCTGTTTTGAACAGTAGGCTTGTATGACCACATGTCCAATCCGAAGTTGTATCAATCCGGTGCAACGGTCGGGCTGATTGAAATATCCGGCAGTATTTTGGGGCACCGGTTCGTCAGAATGCGGACGGATCAGCACCGTGAAACTGATAACGTTCGCAACGAATTGAACGACACAAGGACGTCATCATGCAGCCCTCCCTCCCCGAACGTTACCGTGGAGCCCTGCTCGGTCTGGCCTGTGGCGATGCCATGGGAACCACCGTCGAATTCCAGCCTCGCGGCAGCTTCCAGCCCCTGACCGAGATGATGGGTGGCGGGCCGTTTCACTTGAAGCCCGGCCAATGGACCGACGACACCTCGATGGCGTTGTGCCTGGCGGAAAGTCTGCTGAACAAAAACGGCTTCGATGCCGCTGACCAGATGGGCCGCTATCTGAACTGGTGGCAATGGGGTTATTTGAGTTCGACCGGCGAATGTTTCGATATCGGCATGACCGTGAGTCAGGCGCTGGATCGTTTTCAACAAACCGGTGAGCCGTTTGCCGGCTCCACCGATCCCCACAGCGCCGGGAACGGGTCGCTGATGCGTCTGGTGCCCGTTGTACTGTTCTACTTCCCGGATGCCCGGCAAATCAGGCGATTCGCCGCCGACAGTTCACGCACTACGCATTCGGCGCCCGAATCCATCGAATGCTGCCAGCTGTTTGCCGAACTGCTCTGCAGGGCTCTGGAAGGCGAGTCGAAAGCGCAACTGCGCACTCAGCCGCAAACAATCTTCAGCCAGCCCAAGGTGGCGGCGATTGCCCGGGGCGAGTACCTGCACAAGACCGAGCGCGACATTCGCGGCAGTGGCTACTGCGTCGAATCCCTGGAAGCGGCGTTATGGTGCTTCCAGAACACCGACAGTTTTGCCGCCGCCGTCCTGCAAGCGGCGAATCTGGGCGATGACGCGGACACCACGGCTGCCATCGTCGGCCAGTTGGCCGGCGCCCACTACGGCGTGCAGGGAATCCCGTTCGGGTGGCTGGAAAAGCTGCATGACGGAGAGGAAATTGCCGCGACAGCGGAGCGGTTGCTCAACGCCTCCAGACACCGTGCACCTTGTTAGCGCCACGAAGTCGCTAAACTGCCCGGCACGTTCACTCATCAAAGCGAGATGACTCATGTCCCCACGCCTGCTTCTGGCCCTGACACCCTTTCTTTTCACTTCTGTTGCTCACGCTGCCGTGGACTGCGCCAATGCCAGCGATCAAGCGACGATGAATCAGTGCGCCGCACAAGAGAACAAGGCGGCGGACAAGGAGTTGAATACGGTTTATCAACAGATCACCGCCCGGTTGAAGAACAACCCTGATGGCAAGAAACTGCTGGTCAGCGCGCAACGGGCGTGGATCGGCTTTCGCGATGCCGAGTGCAAGTTTTCCGCATCCGGAGTGGCAAGCGGGAGTGTTTATCCGCTGATCTACAACAATTGCATCGCCTCAATAACCAAGACGCGAACCGAAGCGCTCAAACAGTATTTGAAATGTGAGGAAGGTGACATGAGCTGCCCGGTGCCGGGGGCCTGACTTTTCAGGGATTTGGAGAGCCTCTTCGCGAGCAGGCCTGCTCCCCCATTTGAACTGCATTTCAATGGGGGAGCAGGCTTGCTCGCGAGGGCGTCATCCCTGACGTCGCTAATTACCGGACGAAGATCTGTGCCGTAGTAATCGCCATATCCCCACCCGGCAGTTTGATGCTGCCGGTCTGCTTCATGGTTTCGGCATCAAAGATCGCCACATCGTTGAAGGTCCCGGCCAGGTAGATCTTGCTCCCGTCCTTGTTGAACGAAATGCAGTAGTAGGAATGATCCAGTGTCGCCGCCTGAATCAGCTTTTTTTGCTTGATGTCGTACTTGGCCAGACGATTGAGTACACCGAACATCAGGTTCGGATCCTTCGGCGAGCGCATGCCGCTGAAGTAGATCTCGGTCAACGGGCCGAAGTCAGTGGTCTCGGTCTTGCCCGTTTTCAGATCGACGCTGAACAAGCCATAAAGGTATTCGGCGGTGGCCGGGTCCTGTTTTTTGTCCTTGAACTTCGCCGCCGTGTACAGCAGCGAGAAATCGTGGCGATAGGTTTGCTGGTTCCATACGTAAAGCACGTCCGGCGCGCTGTAGTTCGGGCGTTTCCAGTGGCGGCTGGGGATCAGAACGTCGAACTTGCCGCTCTTTACATCGACCTTGTACACATCGGCGCCGGCCACATAGAGCGTACCGTCATCGCCGCTCTGCATGATCGTCAACTGCCGTGGAGCCGGAAAGCTGCGCAACGGTTTGGCGTCCATCCCGGCATCGGTGGCGTAGACGTCCAGCCGCGGCTGTTTGACCTCATAGCGGTCATTGAGCATCTGGGTCGGGTTGGCGATGGTGTACAACTCCTTGCCGTCATGGCTGACGGTAAAGGCGAACATCGACCGCGCCTTCTCCCCAGGCTGCTGGGTGATGCTGGCATGGAACACCTGCTTGCAGCTGTCCAGCTCGACACCGTAGACATCGGCGTAATGGTTGTTCAATACGTACGCGGTCTTGCGATCCGGCGAAAGCTGTACGGTGCCGGGGCCAAAGGCATCGGGCATCTTGCAGGTCTTGTACAGGCTGTCGGTCGCCAGGTCGATGACGTGCAGGTTGTTCGGGTAATTGGTGGTCAACATGTACTCGTGACCGTCTTGCAGCGCGGCGTTTTCATCGGCCAGAACCGGGAGCGAACAGGCGCTCAGAACCGCGAGTGCGGCAAGGCCGCAGGCTTTGTTGAGGCTAGGCATGCTGGAATCCTTCTTCTTGTCCGGGCAGTTACTTGTCTTTCGGGAAGACAGTGCCGAGGTTGCGCCAGTTGTCGTTGGACGCCTGGGCATCCTTGTTCCAGTCCGGGTAGGTGCTCATCATGTCCGGCACCTGGGCCGGCCACCAGCACGGGTCGGAGCAGCCATACAGGTCGGCTTCCATCGGCTGACAAAGCGACGACACCCCGCCGAACGCATCGATTTCCCAGCCCGGGTCGGTGGTCGAGGCGCAGCCAGCGACGGAGCTCATCGCCACCACTTCTTCGATGCGGTTCTCGTCCGCGGCCTGATCCAGCTTCAACGCTTTGTTATTGATTGCCTTGAGATGTTTCATATCAGTGAGCCTTGCGCGGAGTGATGTAGCTGCTGATGAACGCGGGGTTGGCGGCCATGATCCGGGTGTAGACCTCAATGCCGAAGTCGACCCAGTCACGCATCAATTCGCAGTAGTGATACGTCGGGTGGGCCGGGTCACCGTAGCGGGCATAGCTCTCGTGGTAGCAACCGCCGGAGCACAGGTTGCGAATCTGACAGTCATGGCAACCGGTGTTGGTGCGATCCAGGCGCAGGGACAGGAAGTCATTCAACTCGACCTGCTTGACGCCGCTGTGGACGTTGCCGAAGGTCGGCAGCGAGGAGCCGGTGAAGCGATGGCACAGGTTCAGTTCGCCTTTGTGATCGACCGCCAGCATCTTCAGCCCGGCGCCGCACGGCAGGGCCTTTTTGTGGCCTTCATGAATGTCGGTGATCAACTGATGCAGGTTGGAGAACCCGATATTGCGGTGTTCCAGCGCAGCCTCCAGATAACGCCGACCGAGACGTTTCATGCTGGCGAACACTTCGATCAACTCGTCGTTGGTCAGATTGAAGCTGCTGATATCGCCGGACGTTACCGGAGCAAATCCAACCTCGGCAAAACCCAGTTCGTTAAACAGGTGATCCCAGATGGTTTCAACGTCGGTGACGCCGGTGGTCAGGGTCACCCGCGCGCCGACCGGACGGCTGTTGTAGCGAGAGAGCAACATTTCGGCTTTGCGCCGCACCACGTCATAAGTGCCCTGCCCGCCCACGGTGATGCGGTTGCGGTCGTGCACGGTTTTCGGCCCGTCGATGCTCACTGACAAGCCAAAACGGTGGGCATTCAGGTAGTCCACGGTTTCTTCGGTGAGCAGCGTGGCGTTGGTGGTCATCACGAACTCGACGAACTTGCCGGCCTCGGCAAACCGCTTCTCGCAGTAATCGACCATGTACTCGATCAGCTTGCGGTTGCTCAGCGGTTCGCCGCCGAAAAACACCACGGTGAAGCGCTCTTCGTCGGGGGATTCGCGTAGCAGCATTTCGACCGAGGCGATGGCAGTTTCGACGTCCATCTTTTTGCCGGCGGACGGCTTGTCGAGGTCTTCCTTGTAGCAGTAGGTGCAGCTCAGGTTGCAGCCGGTGTTGACGTTGAGCACCACGGTGTTGATCGCCGTGCGTTCGACGCGTTTTACGGCGATGTCCGGCGTCAGCGGCGAGCCGTCGCTGACCAGTTCCAGCGAGATCAGCTCGCGCAGTGTCTCGTTGATTTCCTCGCCATTGAACCGCGCGCCGAGGCGCTGGACCAGATCCTCTGAGGAGCACCCAGGGCCGCGCAGTGCATCAATGATGGTGCCGGTCAGTTCATCGCTGGCGAACAGCGAACTGCTGGGGATATGAAACAGCATGCGGTCGGCGTCGACGTGCACTTCGTGCAGATTACGTTCGACCAGATTCAAGATAGCGCCCATTGCAAACCTCCTGTGCAAGCCCCCCCGCCTGGCGGGACTTGCGGTCATTCCGAAAAGTGTCTGAATCGCTGTCGCTCAGCTCAACTCACGTTTCAACATCAGGGAATGGGTGGATTGTTCCAGCGTTGCACGGTGACTATCAGGTGGCCTTCGCCGGTCAGGGATTTCCCTGCGTCGTCGACGGCGGCAATCACCTTGAGGTTGCCGGCATTGTTGGTGGACATCTTGCGAGCCGGATTCGGCCCGGCATCGCCCGGTGTGAACACGCCCGCGTCGGCCTGCATGGTGCCGGCGAACTTGACGTCCTCGTCCTCTTTGGCGCGCTCGTCGAAGGCTTCGACTTTCCATTGCGCCGGGAACACGCCGATGCGATATGGCTTGCCGTCGGCACCCTTACCCCACGCTTCGGCGTCGAAGCGGCCCTGGACTTTCGGCGTCGAACCACCGCCCTCGCCGATCCGTGCCACCGAGAACTCGGGCACCACTTTGACCGAGGCAATCTTGCTGTACACCGACAGGCTCGGGCCTTTCAGGCTGCCGACGCTGACTGCGCGCAGCCCCGGTCGGGCATTGGCTGCCGCTTTGACTTTGACCTTGATCCGATCGGCGCTCTGCTCGACCACTTCGACCACGTCCACGCCTTTGCCGAAATTCGGCTTGCCGCTCAGACCGCTGCCGATCAGGGTCACTTCAGTTTCGCTGCCGGCCTTCACATAACCAGGCTGTACCGCCAGCAGGCGCTGGGAACCCTGTTTGGCCGCAACGAAATCCAGACCGCGCTCATCGTGCTCGGCCTCGAACATCCGGCCCTGCATGGCGTTGCCTTGCGCGGCAAACACCTGACGCATGGTCACGCCATCGACGGTCACGTTGCCGCGCCATTCGTAGCCGCTGTAGAGGATTGCGCTGCCGTCGCCGTTGAACGGGCTGCCGTCGGCGTACTGACCTTTGACGGCAACCTTGAAGGTGTCACTGCCATCGGCGGTGACGCTCATGGTGCCGGCCAGTTCTCCCTTGCCCGGCAGGTGACCGCTGAAACTCCAGTCGCCCACCAGCGCCTCGGCTTTCGGTGCGGTTTTGACCCACGTCTGCCACGCCGGATTATCCAGCGGATAACGTTTGGCCAGCAGGGGGACCATTTCCTTGCGGGCGATATCGAACCAGTCACGATCACGGGCCAGCGCCTGATACTCCAGCGACGGCCATTGGCCGAGGTGGAAATTCACCAGACGTTCCCACTCCTGGGCCGGACGCCGTTGCAGAGCGACCCGGGCACCGGAATGGCAGCGACCACACATCTGCGCGGTTTTCTCGTCGAACTGCTCAACGGTGTTCAACCGCCGTTCCAGCGCGTAACGCACGCCATCGGTTTCGCTGGGCGCCAGGCCCTGGGTGTCGGCGAGGTATTTGACCAGTGTGCGTCGATCGTCATCGCTGATCTGCAGACCGTGCATGGTCTGCATCCGGGCAATGCTCATCAGCCAGCCTTCCGGGGTCTTGCGCTGGTGGCTGATGCGGCTCAACTGGTCGCCGGCTTCAGGGGTGTGACAGCCCTGGCAGGTTTCCTTGAGGATGGTCTGGGCATCGCGGGCTGCCAGGCTGTACGGCGAATGCAGGGCCACGCAAGCGGCCACGGCCAGCAGGCTGGCGCTCATGCCTGATCGGAGTCTTCTCTTCATCAACGTCGAACCTCGCACGGTGCTTTCTTATTGTTGTGGCTTATCGTTTTTATGGTTTCTGCCGCTCGTGGCGCTGCACGAACGGAGGCAAGCGAAACGTCTGCTGTGAGCAATACACGGAGCGTGCCAGCTTGCCGATAAGCTTTTCAATCAAGCAGTTACGTGAAGATCATGGCGAAATGGCGGTGCCGGCGGTGCTGGCCGGCGTCCCATTTCGCGACAGCTGTTGCAGTCTGAGACAAGCATAGTTGTTACGGCGTCGGCGACATTGCGTCGCGCGACAGTTCGTCCGGAACCGACAGCATCACCTGCGATGAAATCTCCAGGTGACTGATAAACAAGCCCCGCACATGACGGGGCCCTGTATTGGATTGTTGACATGATCCTAGCGAACGGAATTGTCCGGGTGAACCTTGTAACGCCCACAAAACTCGCAAACCGTCGAACATTCAGCTTGCGTGTCGGCCTTGGCTGCCAATGACCCGGAATCACGCAGGGCAGCTTGAATTCGACGCTCGCGGTAAAACGCATACGTGATCAGCAAACTAAAGCCCAATGACCAAAAACACAGAATTAAAGCCGTCATGATTTATCCTCGAGCATGGCAACTGCGAAAGAGGTGGCGATCAAGAAAATACTGCTTGTAGCCATCAAGGCACCTGCCCGAATCGTATCAACATCGGTCAGATCGCCGATCAACAGCGCCGCAAACCCTGTCACCAGAAATCCAGTCCCCACGCCTATCATGAAATTGGTTAGCCATCGAATGGTTAAGTTGTTCATCGACATCCCTGTGAAGACACTGACCCGCCAAATCCATGGCAGGAAAACCCTATACACCAAGCAACTTAGCTCGTACCTCATGCCTCCACCAGTCGGTAGAAACTGTCAGACGCGCGACTTTTCCTACTCCAGAAAAGGCCCGATTTTGCTCAGGCCCCGTCGCAGCGGCATTGGCTTTGTAGGACGCGTATCTTGCTTCTCAATGGGTGTCGCGTTTTGAGACAAATTCACCCTCACTTCCACTGAAACTCTTCCTCCTTCCCCCCGTGCAACCGGGCTGTACGCCACCCTCCAGCATTTGGCACAACCATTGCGAAAGCCCCTCTCGATCCCCATCGAACAACAAGAGGTTTCGCCATGCCCCTGCCCTACCTGCTTCCTGCCACCTCGGCCTTTATCCAGCGTCCGCCGCGCATGCTGATCGGCGGCGACTGGGTCGAAGCCGCCGACGGCCAGACCATGCCGCTGCACAACCCGGCCACCGGAGAAGTACTGTGCGTAGTGCCACGCGCCACGCCGGAAGATGTCGACCGCGCGGTGCTCGCCGCCCGACAAGCTTTCGATGATTCAACCTGGAGCCGCACCCGCCCGCGCGAGCGGCAGAATCTGTTGTGGAAACTCGCCGACCTGATGCAGCGCGACGCCGAACTGCTGGCGCAACTGGAATGCCTGAACAACGGCAAGAGCGCGGCGGTGGCGCAAGTGATGGACGTACAACTGGCCATCGACTTCCTGCGTTATATGGCCGGTTGGGCGACCAAGATTGAAGGTTCCAGCGTGGAGGTCTCGTTGCCGCTGATGCCCGGCGATCAGTTCCACAGTTTCATCCGTCGCGAAGCGGTGGGGGTGGTCGGCGCCATCGTCGCCTGGAACTTCCCGCTGCTGCTGGCCTGCTGGAAGCTCGGCCCGGCGCTGGCCACCGGTTGCACCGTGGTACTCAAGCCCGCCGACGAGACCCCGCTGACCGCGCTGAAACTGGCGGAGCTGGTGCTGGAGGCGGGTTATCCGGAAGGCGTCTTCAACGTGGTCACCGGCACCGGGATCACGGCTGGCTCCGCCCTGACCCACAACCCGCTGGTCGACAAGCTGACCTTCACCGGCTCCACCGCTGTCGGCAAGCAGATCGGCAAGATCGCGATGGATTCGATGACCCGGGTCACCCTGGAACTGGGCGGCAAATCCCCGACCATCGTCATGGCCGACGCCGACCTGAAAACCGCTGCGGCGGGTGCGGCCAGTGCGATTTTCTTCAACCAGGGCCAGGTGTGCTGCGCCGGTTCGCGCCTGTACGTGCAGCGCAAGCATTTCGACAATGTGGTGGCCGACATCAGCGATATCGCCAACGCGATGAAACTCGGCAACGGACTTGACCCGAGCATCGATATGGGCCCGCTGATTTCCGCGCGCCAGCAGGAGCGGGTCTACAACTACATCGAAATGGGCCGCGAAAGCGGCGCGACCATCGCCTGCGGCGGCGAGCAGTTCGGGCCGGGATTCTTCGTCAAGCCGACGGTGATTGTCGATCTCGATCAACAGCATTCGCTGGTGCAGGAAGAGATCTTCGGGCCAGTGCTGGTGGCGATTCCGTTCGATGACGAAGCCGATGCGCTGCGCATGGCCAATGACAGCCCTTACGGTTTGGGTGCCAGCATCTGGTCGAACGATCTGGCGGCGGTGCACCGGATGATTCCGCGGATCAAGTCAGGGTCGGTGTGGGTCAACTGCCACAGCGCGCTGGATCCGGCGCTGCCGTTTGGCGGCTACAAGATGTCCGGCGTCGGGCGCGAGATGGGGTATGCGGCGATCGAGCATTACACCGAGTTGAAGTCGGTGTTGATCAAGTTGTAATGACTGGGCTCATGGCTCAGGGTCTGAAACCCTGAGCCAACAGCCACCCGCGAACGGCTCGCCCCTGCTCGAGCGTCAACCCCGCCAGCACCTGATCCGCCGGCTCATCGCGCAAGCGCCGCACCAGCGGAGCCAGCTCTACGCCTTGCACATGCCAGATCCCCAGCGGCTGATCCGCCGTAATCACCACCTCGGCCTCATCGACAAACCCGTCACGCAGCACCGGCATCCGCTCGATCCGCAACGCGGAAAAATCCACCGCAGCATGGGCCACTTCGGCGTCGGGCCATTGCCGCCGCGCCTGCCAGAACGGTCGATCCAGCCAGCGCTGTTCATCGGCATAAAAGTCCCGGCCAATTCGCGCAAATCGCAAGAACAATTGCTCGACTCGCTGACGGTGAAAACGCTGGGCCAGTGCCGTCCGTTCAGGTTTGCGCAACAACGTGTTGATCACCACCGGCGCCTGCAACGCCGAGGACAGAGACTGAAAAATCCCATTGCCTGACAGCGGGTCCACCGCCATCGCGGCATCGCCAACGCGAATCCAGTTATCGCCACAAACCTGCGCCGCCAGAATCGCCGTGCTGCTGCGGGCATGCAGTTGCAACGCCGATTCCTGCCCGCCGGCAAAGAACGCTTGAGCAAAATCCGAGGCCTGCCGTCGCGCGCGGCAGTGATCGAGCAACTGCGCCTTGCTCGGCAACGCGGCACTGGCGACGTCCACGGTCCATTGCCAATAACACTGGCCGTCGTCCTGCCGCGCCATCCACGCCCAACCGTCTTCAAGGCTTTCCACGGCACTGGCCGTCACCCCCGGCGCGCCTTGCCAGCGATTGAGCAGGCTGACCGTCTCCGGCCCGCGCAGCCCCTTGCCAGACGCCGGCGCCTGTCGGCCCCGGGCTTCTACCAGAAAATCCGCCGTTAGCGTCCGACCGCCATCAAGTTCAACCCGATGACCGTCCGCCGAAGGCTGAACATTCAGGACTCGCCCTTCAATCACCTCGACCCCGGCCATCCGCAAGCTTTCCCGCAAACCGCGATCAAAGGTCGGGCGATCCAACAAAAACTCGATGTTCTGCGCATGCTGTTGGCCGTTCCATGAAACCTGTCGCTGGGACGGCAACGTGGCATCCGCCAGCGCGTGATTCAACCCGGCACCGCGCAACGCCTCCAGTACCCGTTGCGACACACCTTCGAGCGCCGCAAACCGGCGCCATTCGCTGATCAGCGTCACGGCGTAACCCAGCCGTCGCAGCCCCAACGCCACCGCCGCGCCGGCCGGCCCGGCACCGAGAATCAGGATCGCAGTCATGGACCGAAACGCCGTTCAGGGCCGCGATAACCAGCGTGCCGTTTCAGCCAGTCGATCACTTCGGCATTGCTCGCCTGCGGATGCTCCAGCAGATAGCCAGCAATATGCCCGCTCAACGCTGCACACCCCAGACTGGCCCCCGACTGTCCCGGATAAGTGCCGCGTACACACGCCGCAAAATCCGCCTGCGCACTGTCGAGCCATGACCATTGCTCATCCGTGCAACGCGCGTCGCCAGTTACCCGGAGCACCTGCGGATAACTCGCCGGAAACACCGCCGCCCCCTGCGCCGGGCTCGACGCACACAGCAACACACCGCGGGCCACCGCCGCTGCGCAGGCCTCGCGCAACAGGCTGCGATCCTGACGTAAACCCAGGCTCAGATTGATCTGCCGCACGTTCTGCGTCACCAGCCAATCGATGGCCGCAGAAATCTGCAAGGCACTGGTGACGCCGCGCTGATCGAACACCTGAGCCACGCAGATTCGCGCCGCCGGTGCCCGACGCCTGATCGCCTCGATCACCGCGCTGCCATGCCCGAGTGGATCATCGCGCAACTCCGATTCCGCCAGTCCGTCCTCCAGCAATGAGAATCGCCGCCCGGCAATCACCTGAACCCGTTGCGCTGCCGAGTGCCCGCTATCGACCACACCGATTCGCAACTCAGGCTTCATGCAGCACCGTTTTCGAAATGAGCACACCGTCGAGCAATTCAAAGCGCAGGTCGGCATCGGCCAGGGTCGACGGACGATGGCTGATCAGAATCCGCGTGCGCCCGGCAAACAAGCGGTCGATGGCTTCGATCACCTCGCGTTCAGTGGTTTCGTCGACTGCCGAGGTGGCTTCGTCCAGCACCAGAATCAGCGGATCCTGCAACAGCGCCCGGGCAATCGCGATGCGCTGTTTCTGCCCGCCGGACAACTGCTGACCGCGCTCGCCCAACGGGCTGTCGAGACCTTCGGGCAATGACGCGATCAGGCTGTCGAGTTGCGCCAGCCGTGCGACTTCGGCGATGGCTTCGCGGCTGGCGTCCGGCACCGCGTAAGCCAGGTTGTCGGCGAGGCTTCCACGAAACAGCACGATGTCCTGACTGACCACGGCGATGCGTCGACGCAGTTCGAACAACTCCAGTTCACGCAGATCCACTTCGCCGAGCAGCACTCGTCCGGATTGCGGATCGTGATGCCGTTGCAGCAGATCGATCAGCGTCGATTTGCCGACGCCGGAGCCGCCACTCAAGGCGACTTTCAAACCGTAGGGAATCGTCGCCTCGATGCCACTCAACGTGCTTGGACGACCCGGATGGCTGAAGTGCACCGCATCGAAACGCAGCTCCCCCGAAGTCGGAAACGGTTTCGGCGTGACCGGTGAAAACACCGTGGGTTCTTCGCCGCGCAACTCCATGACCCGACCGAGGCTGACGGTCATGCGCTGGATCGCCACGTACAGTCCCAACAGGCTCTGCACCGGTCCGACCGCCATTCCCAGATAGGTGGAAAACGCGATCAGCGCGCCGAGTTGCCAAGTACCCTGCACCACCCAATAACCACCGATCAAAAACGCGCAGGCACGGGACAGCGAGGTCAACGTGCCGGGCACGGCCTGGGTGAAAAACTCGGTGACTTGCAGGCGCAGCAACTGATTCATATAGCCCTGCCCGAGGTTTTCCAGGCGCCGCGCTTCACGCTGCTGCTGGCCGGCGGACTGGATGAATTTCATCACCGGCAGGGTCTCGACCATAAATGACGACATGTCTGCCGAACGCTCACGCAACTGCCGCACATCACGCTCGACCTTGCGCCGCATCCAGCGCAGCCACAGCACGTCGAGCGGAATCAGCACCAGCGCCAGCAGCGACAGTTTCCACGACAGGGTGAACAGCATCGCGATCGCCACCACCAGGCCGATCACACTCGATACCGCCGAGAACAACGAGTCCACGGCGAAGCGTTGAATCTCCGCCACATCGCCGTCGAGCCGCGACATCAAATCACCGATCCGCCGCTGGCCGTAGAAGCTCGGCGACAGCTTCTGCAAATGCCGGTAAAGGTCATCGCGCAGGGCAAACAGAATCCGCCCGGACAGCCGCGTGTGCAGATAGCGGTTGATCCCTGATAACGCCGTGCCGAGCAGGCCGGCGATGATCATCAGCACCGCGATCATGACCAGCATCGGGAAGTTGCGTGCCAGCAGCCCGTCGTCGATCAGCAGCTTGACCAGCCACGGCTGCACCAGCACCAGCAGCGACGCGCAAACCGACAGACCGAGCAGGCCGACAATCGCAAGCCGCTGCGGCCGCACAAACCCATACAACCAACGCAACGCCGCTTGCAGCGCGGCGGGGTTCTGGCTGTCGATCAGCCGCACGAACAGGCGCTGCATCACGGGCGCAACTGTTTGAGTTTGCGGTACAGGGTCGCGCGGCTGATGCCCAGAGCATTGGCCGCAGCCGAGACATTGCCCTGATGGGCGTCGAGGGACTGGCGGATCATCTCCAGTTCGTTCTCGCGAATGCTGCCGGTCTGGGGTTTCTCGGTGGCGCAGAGTTCGTCGAGCATGCTGTCGGGCAGGTGATCGAGGGTCAGCAGCGTTTCCCCCGGCTCGCGCATCGCCAGCGCGGTTCGCAGCACCATTTCCAGTTGGCGGATGTTGCCCGGCCAGTGATACGCGCCGAGCAGGCGATTGAGGTCGTCGTGCAGCACGGCGTTCGGTGCGTCGAGCTTGCTCAGCAGCCGAGTGACCAGCGCGCTGAAGTCATCGCGCTCGCGCAGGGCCGGAAGCATCACGCTGATGCCGTTGACCCGGTAGAACAGGTCTTCGCGAAACTGTTTGTCCTCGACCTGACGCTTGAGGTCGCGGTGGGTGGCGCAGATCAGCGCGACGTCGATATCCTGCTCTTCCCCGGCCCCCAGCGGCGCGACTTTACGATCCTGCAAAACGCGCAGCAGCCGCGCTTGCAGGGCCAGCGGCATGTCGCCGATTTCATCGAGAAATAGCGTGCCGCCATGGGCCTGTTGCAGACGTCCGATCATGCCGCCCCGACGCGATCCGGTGAAGGCACCTTCGCGATAGCCGAACAGTTCCGACTCGATCAGGCCTTCGGGAATTGCTGCGCAGTTCACGGCCACAAACGGTTTGTCGCTGCGGCTGCCGGCCAGGTGCAGGGCGCGGGCGATCACTTCCTTACCGGTGCCGGTCTCGCCAAGCAGCAACACCGGCAATTCATTGGCCAGACCTTGGCGGGCCATGCGCAGGGCACGGGCATAACGGACGTTGTTGCCGGCCAGTGCTTCCAGATCGGGTTGCGCCTTGGCGGTTTTCGCCACGCTGCGCGGCGGGCCGCCGAGGTTGACCGAACGCGCCGGGGCTCGCAGGGTCTTGTAGAAAAATTCGCCCTTGGCGGTCTGCACACTGCCGACACCGCCCTGTTGCAGACGGGTCAGCAACTGCACGCCATCGACCCCGAGAAATTCCTCGCAGCGCTTGCCGACCAGTGCCGAACGCTCGGCCCGCAGCAACTGGCAGGCCTGGGCGCTGACCGCCAGAATCTGCCCGCCGAGACTGACTGCCAGCAGGCCTTGCCACGGCGATTCCAGATACTGCCGGCGACTGTGGAAGGCGAGGACGATCTGATCGGGAAAGCTGTTGTTGAACACCCGGCTCTCGATCTGGCTGACCGCCATGCTCAGCAGCGCGGTGCTGTCGTGAACGCGGCCGAGGGGGCCTTCGCGGGTCAGGTCGAGGACGCCAAGAATTTCGCCCTGAGGGCAATGGATCGGCACCGAGGTGCAGGAAAAATCGGTGAGACGGTCGAGGTAATGTTCGCCGCAATCGATCAGTGTGGGACGCGCTTCGACCAGCGCCGTGCCGAGGGCGTTGGTGCCACGGGCGGCTTCGCTCCAGCAGGCGCCGAGGGTGATGTCCTGCAGACCGCTGCCCTTGAGCCGGTCGGCCCGTCCCTCGACGGCGAGGATAGTGGCGTCGGAATTGGCGAGGATGATCAGGCCTTCCTTGCCCTGACGTTCGGCCAGGTAATCGATGGTCGGTATCGCCGCATCGATCAGCAGGCGATTGCTCGCCAGCAATACATCGAGACTGGCGCTCGATTCCAGCGCCAGCTCATGCTTGCCATTGAAATGCACGCCGTGGCTCAGGCTGCGCCGCCACGAAGCATCGATCTCCGCACGCAACACGCCATCCGGGACTTGCCCTTCGAGATGGAGTTTTTCCCGGGCCAGCCGGGCTTCGTGGTGAGACTTGGGATCGGTTGTTTTTATAAGAGTCATCAAGCGCTCCGGAGCGGTCCGCTTTGCGCTTCTTTATATCAGCGCCCTGACGCCAATGTTTACGTTAACGTCAGGGCGATGGCAAGCACCGTAGGGCGCTAGTGTTCCAGCAGGCGGACCGGCTCAATATTCTTCGCGAGCAAACTCGCTCCCACAGGGACTGGCATTGAACACAAATACTGAATTCAAATCGGTCATCTGTGGGAGCGAGCTTGCTCGCGAAAGCGATTGATCAATCAACTCGACTATCAGGGTTGCCAGACCTCGGCATTCACGAAAAATGCCCGGGCATTGTCTTCGAGACTTTCCAGGTGATAACCGCCCTCCTGCACGATCAGGCATGGCAGGCCCAGACTGCGGATTCGCTCACCCAATGCTGCAAAGCCTTCACGGGTGACGGCGACTTTGCTTTGCGGGTCCAGCTCATAGATATCGAAGCCGAGCGACAGCACCAGCACCTCGGCGCCGAACTCCCGCACCGCCGTCAATGCGACTTCAAGTTGCCCAAGAAAATCCGCTTCGCTTGATCCATGAGCCATCGGCAGGTTGAGGTTAAAGCCCTCCCCTGCGCCGCTGCCGCGTTCGTCGGCGAACCCGGCGACGCCCGGATAGAAGTTGGTCGGATCGCCATGCACCGAGACGTAAAGAACGTCATCGCGGTCGTAGAAAATTTCCTGGATGCCTTGGCCGTGGTGCATGTCGGTGTCGAGCACGGCGACTTTATCGAACTTGTCGCGCAACACCTGCGCCGCCACCGCCGCGTTGTTCACGTAGCAAAAACCGCCCGCCGCTGCGGCCCGTGCGTGATGTCCCGGTGGACGGCAAAGCGCATAAGCCGCCGGCTCGCCATCGATCAATGCCTGAGCCCCCGCCACTGCGCTTTGCGCCGACCAGTAGGCCGAGCGCCAGGTCTGTTCGCCGACCGGGCAACTGCCGTCCGCCAGATAGCGCGCCGCCTGGGCGAGGATGCCGCGCAGGGCGTTGGGCTCACGGACGAAAATGTTCGACATCACCTCGTCGCCCCAGTCTTCGGGGATTTCCTTCCAGCGTGCATGCGCTTCCTGAAGGAACGTCAGATAAGGCGCGCCATGCACCGCCAGCAACGGCGCGAGGCCGGCATCGGCGGGCTGCTCGACACTGAAGCCCAGACCGTGGGCCGCCTGCACCAGACGCTGCGCGCGCTCGGGGACTTCCTGTGGCGTGCGCATCTGCCCGCGCGAGTAATAGCTGCGTGGATGGTGGAGCAATTGTTCGGGATGGAAAAAACTGCGCATGGGATGAACTCCTGTCAGTCAGCATGGTGTTCTACTGTGGGAGCGAGCTTGCTCGCGATGGCGGAGGGTCATCCAACAACTTCGGTGACTGATCGAACGTCATCGCGAGCAAGCTCGCTCCCACAGGGGTCCTGTTTATTCAGCTCGACCGGCGCGGGCCAGCACGGCGTTGAGCAATACATCAGTGCCCTGCTTCACGTCTTCGGGCAACACATCTTCGGCTTCGTTGTGGCTCAGGCCACCCACGCACGGGATGAACACCATTGCCGTCGGGCAGTAACGCGCCAGGTGAATCGCGTCATGCCCGGCGCCGCTGACAATCGACTGCTGAGCGTAGCCCAGCGCATCCACCGCCTCTTGCACCGCCGCGACGCATTCGGCGTCGAACGGCGTGGCCGGGCTGGTCCAGTGCGGGGTAATCGTCAGGTTCAGGCCTCGGCCATCGGCAATCGCCTGCAAGCGGGCGCGCACTTGTTGCTCCATGGCAGCAATCGCTTCGTCACGGTGATGACGCAGATCGACGGTGAAATTCACCAGCCCCGGAATGGTGTTGCGCGAGGACTTGTTGATGCTCAACTCGCCGACCGTGGTCAGGCCCTCCGGCGCAAAATCCGTGGCCAGACCTTCGATTGCCTGGATCATCCGCGCCACACCGTACAACGCATCTTTGCGCAACGGCATTGGCGTGGTGCCGGCGTGGGCGGCCATGCCCTCCACGCGCACATCGAGCCAGCGGATCGCCTGACCGCCCGTGACCACGCCGATGCTCTTGGCGTTGTCTTCAAGGATCGGACCTTGCTCGATGTGCGCCTCAAAATACGCATCCACCGCGCCGCCCAACGGACGTTCACCGGCGTAACCGGTACGCTGCAAAGCCTCGGCAACGCTGATGCCATCGATATCGCGCACCGCCAGCGCGGCGTTCAGATCCATGATCCCGGTGAACACTGCCGAGCCGAACATGGCCGGAGTGAAGCGTGCGCCTTCCTCGTTGGTCCACACCGCCACTTCCAGCGGTTTGCGGGTCTGGATGTTGAGGTCGTTGAGGCAACGCACCACTTCCAGCCCGGCGAGCACGCCGTAGACGCCATCGAAACGCCCGCCTTCGGGCTGGGTGTCGAGGTGGCTGCCCATCATCACCGGCGCGGCGTCCGGATCGGTGCCGGCGCGTCGGGCGAACAAGTTGCCGATGGCATCCACACTCAAGGTCATGCCGGCTTCGCGGCACCAGTGGGCGAACAGTTCGCGGCCGGCCTTGTCTTCATCGCTCAACGCCAGACGGCAGCTGCCGCCTCGGGCTGTCGCACCGATTTCGGCCATGGCCATCAGGCTCGCCCACAGGCGTTCGCCATTGATTTTCAACATAAGGTTCTCCTGAAATTCCGGGTCAGGCACGGGCCATTTCCGCGCGATGGGCACTGGCGTGACGACGGGCGAGAGACAGCACGCAGACCAGCGAAATACCGGCGATCAGGCTGTAGAACACCGCCATCGGCCACCATTGCCCGGTGAACTTGTGCGCGAGCATCGTGCCGATCAGCGGCGTCAGACCACCGGCCACCGCGCCGCAGATCTGATAGGCCAGCGAGATTGCGGTGTAGCGCACGCGGGTCTCGAACATGCCGCTGACGTACCCGGCGATCACCGCGTAGAACGACGCCATGCACACCACCGCCAGCGCGATGCCGAGGATGATCAGCGGCGCCTGGGCCGAACTGACGAGCACGAACATCGGATACGGCGAGGCCATCGAGAGCAGCGAAACCAGGCACAGGAAACGCGTCGCGCCGATCTTCTGCGCCGTCCATGCGGCCAGCGGCTGAATGCAGAACTGGATGATCGCGACGAAGAACAGGCATTCGAGAATCAGCGAACGTGGCAGCGCCAGTTGCTGAGTGGTGTAGGCGATCATGAAGGTATTGGTGAAATACACCCCGGCGATGCCCAGCGTGTTGGCGCCGATGCACAGCAACAGCGGACGCCACGCGGTGCGCAAGACTTCCATCACGGGGGCCTGTTCTTTCTTGATCTGTTTCGTGGCCTGCTCGCGGCTGGCGAGGAATTCCGGCGACTCGTTCACGCCCAGGCGAATCGCCAGACCTACCAGCAGCAACAGCGCACTGGCGAGGAACGGCAGACGCCAGCCCCAGCTCATCAGGTCTGCTTCGGGCAAGCGGGTCACCGCGCTGAAGGCCAACAGCGACAGAATCAAACCCGCCGGGCTGCCCAGTTGCGCGAACGACGCGAAGAAGTTGCGCCGGCCCTTCGGCGCATGCTCGCCGGCCATCAACACCGCCCCGCCCCACTCGCCGCCGACGGCGATGCCCTGGACGATGCGCAGCAGAATCAGCAGCACCGGCGCCGTCGCGCCAATCTGCGCGTAAGTCGGCAACAGACCGATGCACACCGTGACCACGCCCATCATCAGCAGCGTGATGATCAGCGATTTCTTGCGGCCAATGCGGTCGCCGATGTGGCCGAAAATGATCCCGCCCAATGGTCGGGCAAAGAAGCCCACGGCGAAGGTTCCGAACGCGGCCATGGTGCTGAACAGCGGATCGTCGGAGGGAAAGAACAGCGCGCCGAACACCAGTGCGGCGGCGGTGGCGTAGATGTAAAAGTCGTACCACTCGATCATGGTGCCGATGAAGGCTGCGGCCGCCGCACGGCGCGGCTGGTTCGAAGCGTGGGGCTTCATGGGGTCGGGCTCCTTTGATTGTTTTTTTGGCAGGAGGAAAACGCTGATTCCAGGGCACTCTGGCGGTGCCTGTCGTGGGGTGATTTATCGTCCCGGGGCTATGATTAGTCAATTTTCTATTTATTATTCCGATTATTACCTCACCTTATAATCGAGAACCGCCATGGCCGAACGCGACGTACAACGCCTGCTTAACGACCGCTTGGACTGGAATCTTTTGCGCACCTTTCGGGTGATCGGCCAGGAGCTGAGCATCAGCCGCGCCGCCGCGCGCCTGCACTTGACCCAACCGGCGGTGAGCCAGGCGCTCAAGCGCCTGGAGGAGCAACTGGGTCGCCAGTTGATCGCCCGGCGCGGCCCGCGATTTGCCCTCACTGAAGTCGGCGAGCAGATCTTCGAACTGGCCGGCGAGATCTACGGGCAGATGTCCCAGGTCAGCAGCCTGCTGGAACAACCGGCCGATGAAGTGATCGGCAAGGTTCGACTGCTGATCATCAGCCGGATCTTTTCCGAGCGCTTCGATGACTTCCTCGCTGACTTTCACCGGCAGTATCCACGGGTAGATCTGGAGGTGGATGTGATGCGCAGTTCGGACATCGTCAGTGCCCTTCAGGAGAAAACCGCGACCCTCGGCCTGAGCCTTAATCGCCGCCCGCAACCGCGACTGGAACAGCGTCTGTTCCTGCGTCAGCGTTATGCATTTTTCTGCGGCAAACACCACGCGCTGTTCGGCCGAAAGGACATCGGTGAAGGCGATTTGCAACGGGAAAATTTCGTCAGTTTCACCAGTGACCAAATTGGCGGGATGCTTTCGCCGCTGACGATTTTCCGCGATCAACAGGGCTTCAGCGGACGCATCGTTGCCTCATCGCCGAGCCTGGAAGAAGTGCGGCGACTGGTGATCGCCGGGTTCGGAATCGGTTGTTTGCCGGAGCACGTGGTAGCGGCAGACGTCGAGGCCGGATTGCTCTGGCGCCTGCCGCCCCACGAAGGGATTGCCGATGTCGACATTCATCTGCTGTGGAACCGCGACCAGCGCATGAGCCGCGCCGAGACGCTGTTCATCGAACGATTGCAGGCCTGTCTGGCGGATCAGTAACCGAGCAGTCGATCCACGCGGTTGAGCAGCGGTTCACCGGCATTCAGACGGCGGAAGTTCTCGGTGATCTGTTCGGCGATGCAGTCATGAGACGCCGCCGAAGCCATGTGCGGGGTGATGGTCACGCCCGGGGTTTTCCACAATGGATGGTCAGCGGGCAGCGGTTCCTGTTCGAAGACATCGAGCAGCGCACCGCGCAGTTTTCCACGGGCCAGCATCTGTTGCAGATCGTCGATGTTCAGGTGCCCGCCGCGCCCGACGTTGATCAGTGCCGCGCCGTTGGCCAGACGCTCGAAGGTCTGGCGATTGAGAATGCCGCGCGTCTCGTGGGTGAGTGGCAACAGGTTGATCAGCAACTCCACGCCGTCGAGAAATGAATTGAAAGCTTCAGTGCCGTCGAAGGTCTGCACGCCCGATAAATCCTTTTTGCTGCGCGCCCAGCCACGCACCTCGTAACCGGCGCTGGCCAGGTCTTGGGCAATCGCGCTGCCGAGCGAACCGAGCCCCATCACGCCGATTCGGAACTGATGGGCCGGGCGTTGCAGCGGTCGTTCCCAATGCTGGTGGCGCTGCTGCTCAAGGACTTGATCGAAGCCGCGATGATAGTGAATCACCGCCCAGCGCACGTACTCGGTCATGCCCTGGCGGTGGCCAGGATCGACCACCCGGCATACCGGCAGATCGGGGCACGACGGATCGTGCTCCAGGTGATCGATACCGGCTGCAACCGAGTGAATCACTTGCAGGTTGGGTAACGCAGCAAGACTGCCCGGCAGCGGAAACCAGCACGCCGCCATCTGCGCATTTACCGCCCGGGGATCATCGGCCAGCACCGACGAGAGCTGCGGCGCACGGCGGGCAAAGGCTTCCTGCAATTGCTTGAGCAACAGCGAGTCGCGGGACATCAGTGCAACGGTGTTCATGACAGATAGGACTCGCGCTGGGATTCGATCAGGGTCAAGGCGGCCTCCCAGGCCAGGTCGATGATGTTGTCCTGTTCATCGCGGTCGAACTGTTCGGCGGTGTGGGCACAGACTTCCGGCGACGGGAAATGCAGCTCGCAACCGCCGGCAAGCGCCTGTACTTGCGCCTGGCAGGCACGCTCCAGAAAGTGGATTTCCTGAAATGCCTGGGCTACGCCGGATCCGCCGACCAGCAAGCCGTGATTGCGCAGGATCATCGCGCGATGTGGGCCGAGGTCGGCGATCAACCGCTCACGTTCATCCAGCGACAGCGCGATGCCTTCGTAGGTGTGATACGCCAGTTTTCCGTAGAACTTCAATGCATGCTGACTGATCGGCAGCAGGCCTTGTTTCTGCGCAGCGACGGCCATGCCGGCGGCGGTGTGGGTGTGGATCACGCAGTTCAGATCCGGGCGCGCCATGTGGATCGCCGAGTGGATCACGAACCCGGCGGCGTTGACCCGATGCCCGGCGTATTCAGGGTCGACGATGCGTCCGTCCTGATCGATGCGCACCAGATCGGAAGCGCGCATGCGGTCAAAGATCACGCCGTAGCGATTGATCAGGAAATGATGCTCCGGCCCCGGAATCCGCAGGGTGATGTGCGTGTCGATCAGGTCGGTCATGCGAAAGTGCGCAATCAAGCGGTACAGCGCAGCGAGCTCGCAACGGGCTTGCCATTCGATCGGGTCAATGTGGGCGGGTTTACTCACGAATACACCTCTTTGTTGGTATGAAGGACGACCGGGTTGGCCCGCAGACGAGCGAGGCCACAGACACCGATCAGCGACAGGGCCGACAGCAGCGTGAAGAACACCGCCAATGGCAGCCACTGCCCGGAAAACTTGCTGGCCAACAGCGTGCCGATCAGCGGCGTGGTACCGCCGGCGACCGCGCAGCTCAGTTGATAAGCGATGGAGATGCCCGAATAGCGCAGGTGCACCGGGAAGGCCTGGGTCATGTACCCGGCGATCACCGCGTACAGGGCCGAGAGGATCACCACCGCGACGGCAATGCCGAGGGTCATCAACAGGATGTTCTGAGTGCCGACCAGCAGGAACATCGGGTACGGCGTGACCATGCACAGCAGCGCCACCAACATCAGGAATCGCCCTTCGCCGATGCGCTCGGCGAGCAGCGCCGACAACGGTTGCGAGAGCAATTGAATGATCGTCACCAGGAACAGGCAGTCGAGAATGGTCGAGCGCGGAATGCCCTGATATTGGGTGACGTAGGTGATCATGAAGGTGTTGGTGAAGAAGAATCCTGCCGAGCCGATGGTGACGGCGGCGGCCGCGAACAGGATCTGACGCCAGCACTGGCGAATCACGTCTTTCACCGGGTATTTGGCGGTTTCGTTGTTGTCCCTGGCCTTGGCGAATTCCGGCGATTCATGCACCCCGGAACGGATCATCAGACCGACCATCATCAGCACGCCGCTGGCCAGAAACGGCAGACGCCAGCCCCAGGCGAGGAAGTCTTCCGGGGACAGCGACGTCACCAGTCGGAACGCGATCAACGCCAGCAGTAAACCTGCCGGGCTGCCGAGCTGGGCGAACGAGGCGTAGAAGGTTTTGCGTTTGGCCGGAGCGTGCTCACTGGCCATCAACACCGCTCCGCCCCACTCGCCGCCGACGGAGATGCCCTGAATCAGACGAAGAACAATCAGACCGATGGGCGCCCAGATGCCGACGCTGGCATAGCTCGGCAACAGACCGATTCCGGCGGTGGCCAGCCCCATCAGCGCCATGGTCACCAGCAGCATTTTCTTGCGGCCCAGACGATCGCCCAAATGACCGAACACCATACCGGCCATCGGCCGGGCGATGAAGCCAACGGCGAAACTGCCGAACGCGGCGAGCGTGCTGGTCACCGGGTCGCTGCTGGGAAAGAACACTTGCCCGAGCACCAGCGCGGCGGCGGTGGCGTAGATATAGAAATCGTAGAATTCGATGGTCGTGCCAATGAAGGCAGCGGCCGCGGCGCGACGCGGCTGAGCGGTGGTGTGCATGCAAGAACCCTGTGTATTTATAGTTTTAGGCAGGTGTCGAGGCGGGTGACAGTCGCGCTCTGTGGCGCTTGTGGGCTTTATCGCTTCCGTGACAGGATTAGTCAATTTTCAAAAACTTATCTTTACTATTAGTGTGGCTACTACATGACTTCTTCCGCTAATCCCTGGGTCGGACGGCGTTTTCTCAATGATCGGCTGGACTGGAACCTGCTTCGCACCTATCTGGTGATCGGGCAAGAAGGCAGCATGAGCCGCGCTGCCGCCCGATTGCACATCACCCAATCGGCGGTCAGTCAGGCATTGAAACGTCTCGAAGAACAACTGGATTGTGTGCTGATTGCGCGCAGCGGACGGCGTTTTGATCTGACGGAAACCGGGGAAGAAGTCCTGCGAATTGCGACGGATATCTACGGTGACATCTCCCGTTTGGGCACCGTGGTCGAGAAACGCCATGACGACGTGGTGGGCAAGATCCGTATCCTCACCGTCAGTGGTGTCCAGGCGCGGCATTACGATGAGTTTCTTGCGGACTTCCACGAGACTCATCCAAAAATCGAGCTGGAAGTCGAGGTGATGGGCAGTTCGAACATCATCAGTTCGCTGCTGCAGAAGACCGCTACGGTGGGAGTGGGATTGTGTCGTTTACCGCAGCCGAGGCTGGAACAACGGGTTTTGTTTCGTGAGCGCTATGCGTACTTTTGCGGGCAGCGCCATCGACTGTTCGGGCAGCAGAATCTGACGCTGGAGCAATTGGCGGCGGAGAACTTTGTCAGCTTCACCAGTGATCAGCTTGGCGGCAATCTTTCACCGTTGACGCTGTTTCGTGACCAGCAAGGATTTACCGGCAAGATCGTCGCTTCCTCCACCAGTTTCGAAGAGATTTATCGTTTGATCTGCGCAGGGTTCGGGATTGGCTGTCTGCCGACCCACCTGGTACGAAGGGATGTCGAACAAGGTTTGCTATGGCGCTTGCCGCCGGAAGACGGAGTGGTGGATTTCGATATCCAGCTGCTGTGGAATCGCGAACAGAAGATGACCCAGGCGGAAACGGTGTTCCTCGACAGCTTCCAGCACATGCTCAGCTTACGTGAGCCTGTGCTGTGAAGCTGCGATGGATTACACGTGTGGATCGCCCGGCGCCTTGGTCGGCGCAGCGTATTGAGGTTTGAGGTGGCCGTCCTGATCGAGTAGCCAGGCGTCCATGATCTGCCGCACCACGGGACCTGCGACTCGACCACCGGCCTCGCCGTTTTCGATCATCACCGAAATCGCGATTTTCGGATGCTCGGCCGGGGCAAAACCGACGAACAAGGCGTTGTCACGATGGCGCTCAAGGGTTTTCTCGCGGTTGTAGCGCTCGCCCTGCTTGATCGCCACTACTTGCGCCGTACCACTCTTGCCGGCGATGCGGTATTGCGCGCCGGCCGCCGCCGCACGTGCGATACCTCGGGCGTCGTGCATCACCATCTGCATACCGTGGTTGACCTGGTCCCAGTCACGCGGATCCTTGAGCAGGATGTTCGGCATCGGGTGTTCGTCCACCGGCGCCACACCGTCGACGGTCTTGGCCAGGTGCGGACGGTTCCAGATGCCCTTGTTGGCAATCAGCGCAGTGGCTTGAGCCAGTTGCAGCGGCGTGACTTGCATGTAGCCCTGGCCGATGCCGAGGATCACGGTTTCGCCGGGGAACCAGGCTTGCCGACGCGTGGCGCGCTTCCAGGCCTGGGACGGCATCAGACCGGGCGACTCCTCGAACATGTCGAGCGAGACTTTCTCGCCGAGGCCGAACATCGCCATGTAGTCATGCAGGCGGTCGATGCCGAGCTTGTGCGCCAGGTCGTAGAAGTAAGTGTCGTTGGAGCGCATGATCGCTGCGTCCATGTCCACCCAGCCATCGCCACTGTGGTTCCAGTTGCGGTACTTATGATCGAAGTCCGGCAGTTGGTAATAGCCAGGATCGAAGACCCGGGTTTGTGGTGTGACGACACCGGCGTCGAGGCCAGCGATGGCCACCTCCGGCTTGATCGTCGAACCGGGCGCGTACAGGCCTCGCAGCACGCGGTTGAACAGCGGACGGTCGATGGAGTCACGCAGCGCGGAATATTCCTTGGAGCTGATACCGGTCACGAACAGATTGGGGTCGAAGCTCGGGTTGCTGACCATGGCCAGCACTTCGCCGGTCGACGGGTCCAGCGCAACCACTGAGCCCCGACGGTCGCCCAATGCGGCTTCGGCGGCTTCTTGGAGCTTGATATCAAGGCTGAGGACGATGTTTTTGCCGGGTATCGGGTCGGTGTGTTTCAGGACCCGCAGAACGCGGCCTTGAGCATTGGTCTCCACTTCCTCGTAACCGACGTGGCCGTGCAGTTGTGGCTCGTAGAAGCGTTCGACACCGGTCTTGCCGATCGATTGGGTGCCACGGTATTCGACGGAATCGAGGGTCTTGGATTCTTTCTCGTTGATGCGGCCGACGTAGCCAATCGAGTGTGCGAAGTGTGCGCCCAGTGGATAGTTACGAACGAATTGCGGCTCGACATCCAGGCCTGGCAGACGGAACTCGTTGACTGCCAGCACGGCGATTTGTTCTTCGGTCAGTTCATAGAACAGCGTTACGGGTGTAAACGGATGGCGCGACTGCTTCATGGCCTTGTCGAAGACTGTTCGGTCTTCGGGTGGCAGGTGCAGGAGGCTAATGACCTCGTCCAGCTCCTGGTTGACGTCAGTCGCACGTTCTCTTGTGATCGTCAGGTTATAGCTGGGACGGTTATCGGCCAGCAACACGCCATTGCGATCGTAGATCAGGCCACGTGTCGGCGGGATCGGCAGGACATGGACGCGGTTGTTTTCGGAGATGGTCGAGTGATAGTCGAACTCGACGACTTGCAGGATGTACAGGCGCACAACCAGGGCGCAACTGACGGAGAAGACGAACAAGGCACAGGCGATCAGGCGTTTGTTGACCAGTCGTGTCTCTTTTTCGTGATCCTTGATAGGGATGGGTTCGGGCATTTCTGCAGCCACTCTTTGACAAAAATGAGCGCCGATCCTTGGGCGTGACATCAGTCCGTTAAAAAACGAGCTGCACCATACCAAAAACCGGGCGGTCATTTCAGAGGGATTTCCCCAATGGTTGCTGTTACGACGGTCGAGCACTTTCCTGCGGGCAAAACAAAACCCCAACTGCTTTCGCAATTGGGGTTTCGGAATTTAATCTTGACGATGACCTACTCTCACATGGGGAAACCCCACACTACCATCGGCGATGCATCGTTTCACTTCTGAGTTCGGGATGGGATCAGGTGGTTCCA